>CAZPPU010000180.1:2431-4026 GCA_964588515.1 uncultured Nitrospirota bacterium | reverse complement strand
CCTTGTGCTATCAGCAGGACAGCTGCACCATCAATTTATCTTGGACAGCAGTGAGGCGAAACTGTTTTTCAGGGAGGAGTTTTCTTTTGTCAGCGCAGAAATCCTCGCCCTCAGTTCTGCGGCCTCATTTTCAAGCTCCTCATTGCCGGAAGATGCCGTCTTTTCCTCTTCTTTAAGCATACCCTCATCCATGTCTTACACCGATTTCCCGCCTCATTTTATAGGCTGTTTACCTTTGCTTTTAAATCCACAATGTCCAACTCCCCCCGTTCAGCCATTGCATAAAGCTCTTCAAGCCCTTTGGCCTCTTCTCCCCATTGGTCTTCGCTCATTGACTGTCTGAGCTGTTTTAAAACTTCACCGAAAAGCGCCGGGAGACTTGTCCCGACATTATTTGTGTTTATTAATATCGCTATTGTTTCCAATAGAAACTTCTGAGAATTAAGCAGTGGCCTGTAAGCGGTCGGACCGAACTCCATGACATTAAAGTGCATGTCCAGCAGTTCTTGGGCGGAAATCCCATGTCGAATGCACGCATGGGCAACGGGATGTCCATTCCTTAGGTGCAGTTTGTCCGGGTGTGCGAGGTAGAGGGTAAGCATCACTTCGTAGACCTGCCTAATCTCTTCCATTATCCACCCTCCCTGCCTAATCCGTAACCAATCATTACCTATGCTGTCCCGATAATGCAGATAATTTTTCGATTCCCATTTTTGCGCTTGCATTTGAGGGCTGGATTTTCAGCGCCCTTTCAAAGCAACCTCTGGCCCTTGCATGGAAATCGAGGCCGAGATAGATGTGGCCCGCCTCGGCAAGATATAAGGCATTCTCCGGCTCTATGCCGAGGGCTCTCCTCAGGGCCTTTTCCGCCCCTCTGAAGTCTCCGCGTCCGGAAAGCGCCATCCCGTAGTAATAGTGGTGCAGGGCCTTTGAGCCGTCATAGTATGCGGCCTCGGCAAAGAGGGTCTCGGCCTCGGAGAGCTTCCCCGCCCGGAGCAGGTTAAGCCCGGTTTCAAGCTTTTCATCAGCCGTAGCCTTAACCGGAAGATGTGCGGCTTTCCGCTTTTTTGAGTCATACTCTTTCCTTGTTATGGGGTTGCTCAAGGTGGAGTATGCCGTGGTTATATATATGAAGATTTTATGGAGCTTTCCTTTCATGTCCTCGGGAAGATAATAATGCCTGTCCGGGTGGAATTCCTTTGCGACCCTGTAAAAGGCCCTTTTGACCTCTTCTTTAGCGGCGGTTTCCTTAAGGTTCAGGACGCCGTAATACCCTAACGCCTCGTGCCTTTCAAACATTCCCTCTATCTTTTCGCCGACCTCCCGGAAGTCTTCCGTCCGATTGTCCATGGACTCTTCAAATGAAACCTCTGCAGAGGCAGTGCCTTCCTCATCCTCGATTGTCTTTACCCCCCTTTCTATAAGGTCGGCGACAGAGAGTTTGAGGGTTATCACCTCATTCGTAGGCAGGGGGACTTCATGGAACTCAAACTCCCCGTCCTTCACCCTGAAAAGCGAAAGGATTATCATCTCGGCCTGATGCCGCACGGCGGCCGGAAGCTCATGGGGCTTGAGGGCGCCCATCTCAACGAGTA
>CAZPPU010000180.1:0-2421 GCA_964588515.1 uncultured Nitrospirota bacterium | reverse complement strand
GACATGCATCCGCTGCTCGTTCTGCTCGCGGTGATAATCGGCGGAAATTTCTTTTGCCTGTTTTCCTGATGAGTTCCGAGGATTCGTCGAATTGCCTTTTGTTGATTTTGCCTTCCTTGAGGAGGATATCTCCGAGCCTGTCTTCGCTTTGGTTGGAAGCGGAAAAGACCATGTCTCCGT
This sequence comes from uncultured Nitrospirota bacterium, assembly GCA_964588515.1. GTDB lineage: Bacteria > Nitrospirota > Thermodesulfovibrionia > Thermodesulfovibrionales > JdFR-86 > CAZPPU01. The sequence continues at coordinate 2,241 of CAZPPU010000180.1, read as the reverse complement.
TTTTGACATATATTTTTTTGGAGGCATTCCCGCTTCTTACTGCGAGAACACCCGTCTTTGCACTCCGCTGAAGGCCGATAAGGAGGTCCGGTAGGCCGTAGTCCTTAAGTCTGCCTTGTATCTCCGGCCCGGCCTTCATTCCAACCCGCAGTGAACCGTTTATTTGCGTTGCCCAGACTACCCTGCTCTTTGACCTTAAGGATAAGGATTCTATTTGAAGGTCGAGGAAGTCGTTTTTGAAGATTGAAGGGCGGCCATGGATTATGGCTCCAATGCCGAACGGAGTGTAGTCTGTGGTCTTTGCCCGAATCTTCTTCCCTTCGAGCAGAAGCTCGCAGTCGGCTATAACCCTATGTCTTCTGAAATGTCTCTTTTCCGGATTTTCCATTCTAAAATACCTAAATATGGTTTCTAAGAATACAATGAAATCATTGTAAAGTCAAGATTCACATGAATAAAATTAACTATGAAGAAGGAGAGCATAATCACCATAAGGGTAACTCCTGAAATAAAATCGGTCATCCAGCGCCTTGCCGTCGAAGACGACAGGACACTGGCATGGATGACGAGAAGGCTTGTCATCGAGGCCCTCGAGTCCAGAGGCGCATTGAAAAACCGGAAAAAGAGATAGCCTTGAAAAAAGAGATGCCTTACTTTATTATTATGAGGTTTCCTATAAGACCCTCGACCGCCGCGCCTTGAATGCCCTCGGCTCTGGGTAAGGCCATGAAGTACCTGAAAAGCACCGCCCCTAATTTGCCTTCGCAGGCATCCACTTTATATACGGCTTTTTTGCTTTCATCCAAGGCCGGGATTTCTTCCGGTCTCAACAAATTGCCGGTTTCGCCGATAAAGCTGACCGCAGACCGGGGGTTATTTATCAAGCCTTCCGGTATACAGCCCTTTCCCGCTTTTACCTCAAGGACATAAAAGAAATTCCGGGCGAGCGCATCAGGGCCTGCCTTGGCCGGAATCCCATAGTCTTCCATAAGGTCCGGGGTAAGGTAGGTGAGGGTAAATGTAAAGCCCTCATGGGCCACCTCCCTTGTGCCCGTCCATGAGGGTTGAGCGGGCAGGGGCGGAGGGGGTAGAGGGTTCGTCTGCGGCGGTTCTTCTTTTGCGGCGAGCCGGTCTTTAAACGCCTCGTAGAGCTTGACCGGCCTGTATTCGGGCAGGATGAGGGTAAGCGCATACCATGAAAGCCCGGCCATGGCAATGACTGCAACCGCTATGAGGACAGGCGTAGTCCATCCCAAAGACCGGCTCTTTCTCCGGGGCCTCCCTTCCCTGACAACGACCGGGGTGAGCGCGGGCTGGGTCTGTCTCTGGTAAAGCTCATCGAGCCTCTCAAGGCTGGAGGCTATGCCGGTTTCGAGTCTTTCGAGCATCTCCGCAGTTTTCTCCGATGCCTCTTTTAGTCCGGCCGTCTGCCGTTCCATCTCACCGGCCTTTTCGGCCCTGAGCCGCTCTATTTCTCCGTTCAGGGCCGAGAGCCTCCCTGCAAGCCCGGCCCTTTCGTCCTCGGATTCATTAAGCTGGAGTTTTTTGACCTCCGCATCCCGCTTGAGCCTTTCCACGGCCCTGACATTTTCTATTGCGGCCGCCTTCAGCTTCTCGTTTTCCGCCGTGAGCCTGTCTATCTTCCTTATGCTTTCAAGCTCGCTTGCTATCATCTTTTCGTTTTCCGCCGTAAGACGGCTTATTTCGTGTTTGAGGTCCGCTATCTCGGCATGTCTTGTGATATCGAGGTCGGCAAGCCTCTCGTAGGTGCGCTTTTCGTCCTCCAGCGCCTTTTTGAGCTTTATAAGGAGGTTTTTCCTCTCCTCCTCGTATTTTTTGATGAGGGCGTCCTTACTGCTCAGGGCGTCTCTCAGGGATTGCAGTTGTTTTTCGAGTTCTTCGGGCACGGCTTATTCTTCGGTCATGCTCGAAAGCCCTTCGAGCGCGGACTTGTTTTGGGGGTCGAGCTCGACGGCCTTGGCAAAGCTCGCCTTTGCCCTCAGGGGCAGGCCGAGGCCGAGATAGACATGGCCTTGCTCCGCAAGATACCCGGCATTTTTCGGCTCTGCCTCAAGCGCCCTTCTCAGGGACTTCTCGGCCTCCCTGAACCTCCCGAGCCTCCTCAGGGCCATACCGTGATGGGCGTAGTACTCCGCCTTGCCCGAATCGAGATATGCGGCCTCGGCAAAGAGTTTCTCCGCGGTCTCGAGCATCCCCTTCTTAAGGGCGGCCATGCCTTCT
>CAZPPU010000179.1:1766-4027 GCA_964588515.1 uncultured Nitrospirota bacterium | reverse complement strand
AAGATAATGCAACTGGAGTCCTTCCTACTTCAACGAAAGGAAGGGACAATGTCAGCCGTAGTCCGGCAAATGTACGCTTGATATGGTTGATTTATAAAAAAGTTATTGCTGAAAACTATATTACCGCCTGAGTTGTAGAAATGGATTCCGCATAAATTCATGGTTATATTGTTATTGTAAATCGTATTGCCTTTCGAATATATGAACTGAATCCCGTTGTAGTTGTTTTGAATGTTATTCCTTGTAAGAGTATTATTATTGCTAGAGTATAAACCTATTCCCAAGTACCCACCGTCCGCAGTAGTGACATCAGAGATAGTATTCCCGCTGGAGAAACTAAGTAATATTGCAGCCCAAAAATTTTGAAAATCCAAGTTTTTCACAACAACACCAGTCCTTCCACTAAGTTCAACGCCTGAACTTGCGCCCATACCGCTAAAAGTATGCCCGTCTCCATCTAAAGTTATGCCATCGCTATCAATCGTGATCCCTGTAGTTAGATTATTCAAATCCCCCGTTAGGGTGCATGTCTTCGTCGCCGCATCCCAGATGCCAATCTGTGTGCAGTCCCCTCCCGTGGCATCGTCCCTTATGCTGTATGCCGACGATGTGCTTACAAGGCCGAAAAACAAAACCATTGCCATTAGGCCTATGAATGTCCTCTTTGCCATCTTCTTCCCCCTTTTAAATGCGTTTTTACGAGGCCCCCTTTTCCTGCGCCTAATTTAAACATAACCGGTCCCCCCCCTGTCAAGGTGAAAATCCTTATATATTCATAAGGGAAAGGATGGGTGACTTTACGGGCAGGGGCGAGGGCATTGCGGCCTATGCGGTATGTCTCCTAAGAAAGACTTAATTCTTCTATGGTCTCTTGGATGGTTTCCCTTACGAGGGGATTCTTATCGTCAAGCACGGTCATTAGATAGGGCAGGGCGTCCTTGTGCCCTATGATGCCGAGGAGGTATGCCGCATCCGCCCTGATAGTAGGGTTTGAATGGTTAAGGACCCCGGCGATATCCGGGATGACCGCCTGCAGTTCCTTTTGGCAGGCGTCCCTGACGCCCTCTGCGAGGGCAACTGCACCGAGCCTCACCCTGCCCCTTTCGTCCGAGATGAGGTGAGGCAGGATGGAAAAGAGGCTCCTGTCCGCCTTGAACATGTCGGCGATGTTTTCGAGCAACCCGGCCTCCATGTAGTCGGCCACCATGGCCTTCGTATCGAACTGCATTGGTCTATGATACCACATGTTATAGTATAATCATGGGTTTTTGGGCCGATATAAAGAAGGACATGAGGGCCGCACTCGAAAAGGACCCTGCGGCAAGAAGCAGGCTTGAGGTCATACTTGCATACCCCGGGTTCCATGCGATATTCTTCCACAGGCTCAACCATGCCCTCTACGAATCAGGCGTCCCGTTTATCCCGCGGCTGATTTCCCACATCGTGAGGTTTCTCACCGGCATCGAGATACACCCGGGGGCGAAGATAGGTCCGGGGTTTTTCATAGACCACGGGATGGGCGTCGTCATAGGGGAGACCGCGGAAATCGGTGAAGGGTGCCTGCTTTATCAGGGCGTTACATTAGGCGGCACGGGCAAGGAAAAGGGAAAGAGGCATCCGACATTAGGCAGGGGCGTGGTCGTGGGCGCGGGCGCAAAAATCTTGGGTGCAATAAGGATAGGCGACTATGTTAAAATAGGCGCTAATTCCGTCGTGCTCCATCCCGTGCCCGACTACGCCATAGTGGTCGGCGTGCCGGGGCGGGTTATAAAAAAGAAGGTCGTGAGGGTTGTGGAGGAGGGGCCTGTGGAGGTCCTTGACCATGTGCATATGCCCGACCCGTTGGAGGAGAAGTTCAATGCGCTTGAGGCCCATATCGATGAGCTTTCAAAGAGGCTCGAAAGGCTTGAAGGCAAAGGCGGCAGGATGAAGATAAATAATACGCTTACCGGCAGGAAAGAGGAATTCGTGCCGCTTTCGCCCGGCAAGGCCGGCATGTATGTCTGCGGGGTCACGGTCTACGACAAATGCCATATCGGCCATGCAAGGAGCGCAATAGTCTTCGATGTGATGAGGCGGTATCTTAAATACAAGGGCTTCGATGTGACCTTCGTTAAGAACTTCACGGACATAGACGACAAGATTATAAACCGGGCCAAACAAGAAGGCGTAGGCTATCGGGAGGTCGTAAGGACATACACGGAGACGTACTACTAGGACCTGGGCACGCTTGGCGGCCGCCCGCCCGACACAGAGCCCAA
>CAZPPU010000179.1:0-1756 GCA_964588515.1 uncultured Nitrospirota bacterium | reverse complement strand
ACCTCAGCCGCGTCCTCGACCTCGTGTCGTCCAAGTACTACGAGGACATGGGCAGGCTTGGCGTCGGCCCGGCCGACATAGAGCCCAAAGCCACCGAGCACATCCCTGAAATCATAGAGGCCGTGAAGGGCCTCATAGAGAGGGGCTATGCCTATCAGGTGGACGGGGATGTCTATTTCGAGGTCGCCAAATTCCCGGACTACGGAAAGCTCTCGAAGCGCGACCCTAAGGAGATGCTCGCCGGCGCAAGGGTCGAGGTGGACGAAAGGAAGAAAGACCCGATGGACTTCGCCCTCTGGAAGGCATCCAAAGAAGGCGAGCCTTCATGGGAAAGCCCGTGGGGGCCGGGCAGGCCCGGCTGGCACATAGAGTGCACTGCCATGGCCGTGAAGCACCTCGGCCTTAGCTTCGATATCCACGGCGGGGGTGCGGACCTCATATTCCCGCACCACGAAAACGAGATAGCGCAGTCCGAGGCCCTTACCGGAAAACCCTTCGTCAAGTACTGGGTACATAACGGCTTCATCACGCTTGACAAGGAAAAGATGTCCAAGTCCCTCGGAAACTTCTTTACGATAGAGGATGTCCTTGCGAAGTTCGATGCCGAGGTCGTGAGGTTCTTCCTCTTAGGGACGCACTATAGAAGCCCGATCGAGTTTTCGGATGAGCTTCTCAGGGAGGCCGAGGCGTCGCTTGACAGGTACTATACGACGGAGACGAGGATGGAGGACTTCCTCAAGACCCCATCGAAACGGAAGGAACCGGCCGGGGAGGGGAAAGCACTCTCCGCCATGCTTTCCTCTTTCAAGGAGAGGTTCGAGGAGGCCATGGACGACGATTTCAATACCGCCCTCGCCATAGGCCATATCTTCGAACTCATCAGGGAGGTCAACAGGTTCCTAGATGCCCAACCGGCAGGGGCCGGCCCCGATATGCCGGGGGTCGGCGACCCCCTAAGGCGCTCAAGCGAACTCTTAAGGGAGGCCGGAGGGGCGCTGAATATCTTTCAGAGAACCCCCCCGGAGTGGTATTCCTCCTTGATGAAAGTAAAGGGCATCGGTCTCACGGAAAAAGACATACTTGAGCTGATAAAGGCGAGGCAGGAGGCGCGGAAGGCCGGGGACTACGCGAAGGCGGATGCGATAAGAAAGTCCCTCGATGAAAAAGGCGTGCTCCTCAAAGATAAAAAAGACGGCACGGTGTGGAAGGTAAAGACCGGGGGCCTGTAGCCCCAATATCGGAGCAGGCCGTGCCTGCCAATATCGGAGGGGCTCGTAGCCCCAATATCGGAGGGGCTCGCAGCCCCCTTCCATTTTTAAGTGCATTCGGGTAAAATGTTAAGTCTTAGATGTTTCGGCATCTAATTGAAATCAACACAACCGAGGGGGTGTGGCATGTCGAACATGAATTATTTCTTCACATCGGAGTCCGTGACCGAGGGGCATCCGGATAAGATAGCGGACCAGATATCGGACGCCATCCTGGATTCGATAATAGAGAGGGACCAGTATGCGCGCGTGGCGTGCGAGGCCATCGTGACTACCGGCCTTGCCTTCGTTGCCGGCGAGATTACCACGAACTGCTATGTCGAGATACCCTCCATCGTAAGGGAGACGATAAAGCAGATAGGCTACACGAGGGCCAAGTACGGCTTCGACTACGAGACCTGCGCGGTCATCACATCCATACACGAGCAGTCCGGCGACATAGCGATGGGCGTGGATGTGGGCGGGGCCGGGGACCAGGGACTCATGTT
>CAZPPU010000178.1:0-4049 GCA_964588515.1 uncultured Nitrospirota bacterium | reverse complement strand
GAATCATTTTAATCGGGGGTCGCTTCCTACTTCAACAACTTACAGGGACATCATCTGGGACAACAAATTGTCCTTGGGAAGAGAAGAGTCTTAAACATATAAAATTTTGGTAATTTTAGGAGGCTAAATGGAAAAGTCATTAACGCATAAATTGTTGCTCTCGGCGGTTTTTGTTGTTGTTTGCACTATCACTGCTCTGGTATTTGCACAGGAGCAGGAGCTTCCGGTTCTGAAGGACGTGGGTGTAAGGGCAACTGTCAACTATGATAAAAAAGAGGGTCTTTATTCTTATACCTATTCGATGGCAAATCCGGCATCAAATACAGGCAAAATTTTTGATATTGAGATTGACATCTCGAAACCGGAAAACTCTGTTGACCTAAGTTCAGAGGGACTGATCATTACGTTGGGGACAGACAGGTTCGGCAAAATATTAACGCGCAGCTATGACGATGAATTGGCCATGAACAAAACATTAATGAAAAAAGAAATTGTTCCCATAGGCATTAACCCTCCGGAAGGGTGGGGGGCCGGGGTTGCAGTTGTAGGAACTGCTCATTGGGGCGGGAACAAATTTGAAAGCCTCATAATGCCGGGGCAGTCTCATAATGGTTATAAAATATTTAGCTATGGCATTCCTGCATTAAGGGATATAACTATTCATCCTCATTGGCTTCTCATGGCAGGTGATGTTTCAGATGAGGATGTAGAAATGGCAGAGCGTATAGAGAAGGAAATTGCTTTTTATACTAAGACCATCGGCCCCACGGCCCCGCCTTTAGACTTCAAGCCCCTTGAATTCCTCGACTACATCATCTCCCTCAAACATGAGGCATCGTCTTTAGGCTGGATAACGAACAAGGGCATAGAGCAAAGCTTGGATGCAAAGCTCGACAATGCAAGGAAAAAACTTGAACAGGGGAAAAACGATGCCGCTAAAAATATCCTTATCGCCTTCATAAACGAGGTCGAGGCGCAGGGATGCGAAAGCTACGAGGGGGGCAGTGCCCCCTGCCCGAAGGGCAAGCACCTTACACCGGAGGCATATGCGCTCTTGAAATATAATGTCCTTTACCTCATCGGAAAGCTTTAGGGCATTCTCAACGGATTAGGGTTTATTGCAAAGAGGATACTTTTCCCCGACCCGGAGGAGGGCTGTCCACCCGCTCTCTCTGCTATAATTATTGGATGGCTGTTTTGAGGGCGGTAATTTTCCTTTGCCTGCTTGTCCTTTCCGCACATGCAGGCCCGGTAAGGAGCGTGGTCGTAGACCCGGGCCACGGGGGCTTCGACCACGGGATAAACGCACGGGGAATTAAGGAAAAGGACTTCGCCCTCAGGGTTGCGCTTGCGCTTGAGACCTCACTCAAAGAGGAATTCAAGACCGTGAGGCTCACGAGGAGGACCGACCGGCATCTTTCTTTCAGAGAAAGGGTTCCGGAAGGCGCAGACATATTCATAAGCATCCATGCCTCCTTAAGCGAAAGCGCCTCGGTCTATATCGCATGGTATCCGGAAGGAGACGCCCCGGCCAAAGAGTCCTACAGGCTTGAGTCGAGGCAGAGGCGGTTCCTGCCGCAAAGCCGGGAGTTTGCCTATGCGGTGGCAGAGGCGCTGAAGGCGGAATTAAAGACGGCCGTTTCCGTAAAGGAGATGCCCCTTCCGGTTTTGGGCTCTGCCGGTGCGCCCGCCCTGCTTATAGAAGTCCCGCTCGGATGGGACGCCTCCAAAGCGGCAATGGCGATTCTCAAGGGAGTACACCTCTATGAAGGCAAATAAGCCCTTGCTTCTCATACTCGTCTTTGCGGCCATATCGGTCTTGGGCTTCATAGCCGGATATCTCTACATGCCGGAGGTACAGTCGCCCGCCGGCAGGATTACGAATCTTCCCGATGAGGACAAACGGCTCTATATGAAAATCTATTACCCTACTTCCGAGGGGCTTGAGATGGAAGAGCGGATGGTCGGGCTGGGCCAGCCGCCCGAGGAGGCCGCCTTAAGGGAATTTTTGGAAAGCGCCCCATCGAGCGGGAAAGGCTCTTATACCCCACGAGGGGCGATGCTCCTGGGCGTTTATAGGGGCAAAGATGGTATACTTTATGTTGACCTTTCAAACGACTTCAGGGGCAAGGCCGATGCAACGGCCGAGTTTCTTCTTCTGAGGGCCCTTTACGAAACAGTCATGGCGAACACGGAAGGCATAAAGGATATAAAAGTCCTCATAGAGGGCAAGGAAGTCGAGACCCTTGGCGGCCATCTCCCGCTCCTCTATCCGCTCGGGAGGGTTGTGGCCGGGCCGGGCGGAAAATGAGGAAGAATATCGCAGGCGGCCGAGCCGCCCCCATCGGGGTCTTCGACTCCGGCATCGGAGGGCTTACCGTGCTTAAGGAGATTATGTCTGCGCTCCCCGGTGAAGGCACGATTTACCTCGGCGACACGGCCCGCGTCCCTTACGGGATAAGGTCGAAGGAGACGGTCGTGAGATATTCGTTTGAGGGCATGAGGTTTCTCCTCGGAAAGGGCATAAAACTGCTCGTAGTGGCTTGCAATACCATGTCCGCCACAAGCCTCGATGCCATTAAAAAGAAAAGTCCGGTCCCGGTCATCGGCGTGATAGAGCCGGGCGCAAGGGCCGCGCTAAGAAACACGAGGAACAAAAGGATAGGCGTGATTGGGACCGAGGCTACTATAAAGAGCCGGGCATATGAAAAGGCAATAGGCAGAAAAGCGCATGTCTTCGGACTTGCCTGTCCGCTTTTTGTGCCTCTTGTAGAAGAAGGCTCGATTGAAGGAGACATAGCGGAGCTTGCCGCCCAAAAATATCTTTCGCCTCTTAAGGATAAAGATATAGACACGCTCCTTTTGGGATGCACGCATTATCCTCTCTTGAAAAAGACCCTGTCGAAGGTGATGGGCAAGGGGGTAACCCTTATAGATTCGGCTAAAGAAACGGCAAAAGAGACGAAAACACTCTTGAAACGCAGGGGCATACAATCAGGTTCTGCAGGTGGCCGTGCCACCATTTACGCAGGTGGCCGTGCCACCTTCTTTGTTACGGACTCTCCGGAGAGGTTCAAGGCGGTCGGCGAAAAGTTTTTGGGAAGGAAGCTCCGGAATATAAAGCTCGTGCGGCTTGAGATGGAGGTATAAAATGAGACCGGACGGAAGAAAACCCGATGAGTTGAGAGAGATAAGGCTTACAAGAAACTTTATAAAGTTTGCCGAGGGCTCGGTCCTGATAGAGATGGGCGGCACGCGCGTGATATGCACGGCCTCCATAGAAGAGAAGGTCCCGCCTTTTTTGAAGGACCGGAAAAGGGGATGGGTTACCGCCGAATACTCGATGCTCCCGCGTGCGACCTCCACGAGGACCATGCGCGAGGCCACATACGGGAGGGTCGGCGGAAGGACGCACGAAATCCAGAGGCTCATCGGAAGGGCCTTGAGGGCGGTCGTGGACATGGAGGCATTGGGCGAAAGGACGGTGTGGCTTGACTGCGATGTCATACAGGCGGACGGGGGCACGCGGACTGCGGCCATAACCGGCTCTCTCATAAGCCTCGTGGATGCCATGGGATACGCCCTGAGGACGGGCCTCGTCGGGAAGATGCCCGTCAAGGACTATGTGGCCGCCGTGAGCGTCGGGGTCGTAGACGGGGAGCCGAGGCTCGACCTCTGCTACGACGAGGACTCCAAGGCGGAAGTGGACATGAATGTGGTCATGACGGGCAATGGCGAGTTCATCGAGATACAGGGCACGGCGGAGGCCGCGCCCTTCGGCAGGGCGACCCTCGACAGTCTCCTCGGCCTTGCCCGGACAGGCATCTCGGGGCTCGTTGCGCTCCAGAAGGCAGAGTTGGCCGGGATTATGATAAAATGAATGGAGGAGGGTAGTTTGAAGATATTCCGCGGTCTTTTCGTCTGGATACTCATCGGCGTTTCGATGCTTCTCTTATTTAACCTGCTGAATGCGCCGAAGAAGACCGAGGACGAGATAAAGTTCTCCGAGTTCCTCGCAAAGGTCGAAGCCGGCGAGGTGACAGAGGTCG
>CAZPPU010000177.1:0-4061 GCA_964588515.1 uncultured Nitrospirota bacterium | reverse complement strand
TTCTTAAATGAGGCAACGAATCGGTTTCATTTAGATTTCTGATGAGGCAAGTCGATCGTTTGACAATAAAGAAATTTTATGTTTTAATAAAACTGCCTTTAAGGATAGCACTGCGAGGCTAACAAGGCATGAATAACAGAAAGACCATAAACGACCTTCTACGGAGAACCGGGGAAGGTTTTTTTTATGCCCATGCCTAAGGAACTGCTCGATAAAAAAGAGATGGAGCGGGCGCTCGTGCGCATAAGCCACGAGATAATAGAGCGGAACAAGGGCGTGGAGGGCCTCTGCCTCGTGGGCATCCAAAAAGGCGGGGTGCATTTAGCGCGGAGGCTTGCAGGGAAGATAAAGGAAATAGAAGGGTCGGAAGTCCCGGTGGGCTCTCTGGACATAACATTCTACAGGGACGACCTTCGTTTAAGACAGCCCTCGGTTTCGAGGACCGAGATAGACTTCGATATCACAGGCAAGAAGGTGGTTTTGGTAGACGATGTCTTTTAGACCGGACGGTCTATAAGGGCCGCCATGGATGCCATAATGGACATCGGAAGACCTGCCCTCGTCCAGCTTGCCGTCCTCATAGACCGTGGGCACAGGGAACTGCCCATCAGGGCCGATTATGCCGGAAAGAACATCCCCACATCGAGGGACGAACGGGTGGATGTCCTCCTCGAAGAAGACGGCCGTCCGGACAGCGTCCTCCTTGAAAAGGCCGGGGGGCCATAGATGCCGCCTGCCCTCAAAAACAAGGACCTCTTAGGCATAAAGGAGCTTTCGCCGGAGGAAATCAGGCTTATCTTAGATACCGCATCGGGCTTCAAGGATGTCCTTAAGAGGGACATTAAAAAAGTCCCGGCACTGAGGGGAAGGACTGTCGTGAACCTCTTTTTCGAGCCGTCCACAAGGACGAGGACATCGTTTGAGCTTGCAGGAAAGAGGCTCTCGACGGATGTCATAAACTTCTCCGTTCCGACAAGCGCCGTTGTCAAGGGCGAAAGCCTCATAGACACGGCCCTTACCGTCCAGGCCTTGGGCGCGGACTTCATCGTCATAAGGCATTCCTCTTCCGGCGTGCCGCATTTCCTTTCGCGCCATCTCGCGGCCTCGGTCATAAACGCAGGAGACGGCACGAACGAGCACCCCACGCAGGCCCTCCTCGATGCCTTTACCATGAGGGAAAAGAAGGGACGGCTTGAGGGGCTTACGGTTGCCATCGTCGGGGACATACTCCATAGCAGGGTTGCAAAATCCAATATCTATTGTCTTACGAAGTTGGGGGCCTCGGTGAGGCTCATAGGCCCGCCGACCCTTATGCCCGATGACCTCGAAGGGCTTGGCGTAAAGATATTCTACGGGATGCAAGAGGGCCTCGAAGGCGCCGATGTCGTTATGATGCTCAGAATCCAGCTTGAAAGGCAGGGGGGCGGGTTTTTCCCCTCGCTCGAAGAATACTCCAAGCAATGGGGGCTTACGTCCGAGAGGCTCTCGCTCGCAAAGGAAGACGCCATCGTCATGCATCCCGGGCCCATGAACCGCGGCATAGAAATCACCTCGGATGTTGCGGACGGCCCCAAGTCCGTTATATTAGAGCAGGTGACAAACGGCATCGCGGTCCGTATGGCGGCGCTTTATCTCCTTGGGACGGCAAGATGAAAATACTAATCAAAGGCGGCCATGTAATAGACCCTCTTGGGGGCATGGACGGGGTTATGGATATCGTCATAGAGGGCGAAAGGATTGCGGACCTCGGGCCGTCCGGGGGGGGCGGTTTCGACAGGACTATAGATGCCGCGGGCATGTACATCCTTCCGGGCCTCGTAGACATGCATACGCACCTGAGGGAACCGGGCTTTGAGCACAAAGAGACGATAAAGACCGGGACGCTTGCGGCCATTAAGGGCGGATTTACATCCGTATGTGCCATGCCCAACACCGGGCCCGTCAACGACAACAGGGGCATAACCGAATACATTCTTCAGAAGGCCCAGAAAGAAGGCGCCTGCACGGTCTTCCCCATAGGCGCGGTTACAAAGGGCCAGAGGGGCGAAGAGCTTGCCGAGATGCAAACGATGAGGACTGCCGGGTGCGTTTCGTTCTCCGACGACGGAAGGCCGGTAACAAAAAGCATCGTGATGAGGAGGGCCCTTGAGTACGCAAAGGCATTCGATGTCCCCATCATCTCCCATGCCGAGGACCTCAGCCTCTCGGAAGGCGGGGTGATGAACGAAGGGCTTCTGAGCGAGACCTTGGGTCTCCGGGGCATACCGAAAGTGGCCGAAGAAACAATTGTCTTTAGGGACATAGCTCTTGCCGGGCTTACAGGAGGAAGAATCCACATAGCCCATGTCTCTACGGACGGCTCGGTAAGAATAATCAGGGAGGCCAAGTCCCGCGGCGTCAAGGTTACGGCCGAGACCTGCCCGCATTACTTCTCCCTCACGGAGGAGGCGGTCAAGGGCTATAACACCAATGCAAAGGTCAATCCTCCGCTTAGGACGGTAAAGGACATCGAGGCAATAAAAGAGGGCCTAAAGGACGGCACAATAGATGTCATAGCAACAGACCATGCGCCCCATGCACGGGACGAAAAACTCAGGGAGTTCGACCTCGCCCCCTCCGGCATCTCAGGGCTTGAAACCGCGCTTTCGCTTTCCTTAAAGCTCGTAGAAGAAAAGGTCTTGACCCTTAAGGAGCTTGCCCTTAAGATGGCCCTCAACCCGGCAAGGATTTTAGGGCTCAAAAAAGGGTCATTAGCCCCCGGAGCGGATGCGGATATTGTTATAATAGATTTAAAGAAGAACTTTAATGTTGACTCAAAACTATTTGTATCTAAAGGTAAAAATACTCCATTTGAGGGATGGGCTTTGAAGGGCGCCCCGGTGATGACCGTCTCTATGGGAAGGGTATACGAATGGTAAAGGCTGTGCTTGATTTACATTGTGATACTGCCTTGATGACATTTGATGAGCACTTTAAGGTGATAGCAAAAAACAGCAAATTAAACCTGTTCCGGGGTGAAGGGCAATGAGCAGGGCAGTGAGGTTTTTTGAGATACCGAATGTTAAAATAGATTTTAAATGAAGAAGGAGAGGAGGGGAAATGCCGAAGGTTAAGACAACGATAGAGCTTTCAGAGGATGCTTATTTGTCGCTTTCTTCTTTGGGTTATTCCAAAAAGAGGATAGCAGAGGAGGCAAAACATCTTCTGGCATGCAATCTCTTTCAAAGAGGGGTGCTAAGCCTCGGCAAGGCCGCTGAACTGGCAGGGATGGAAATGGAAAGGTTTATCCTCCTGTTGAGCGAGTTAAACATACCGGTAATAGATTACGATGAAGAGGAGCTTAAAGCGGAATTTAAAACGGAAAAGGAATTTGTCAAACAGAAATGATTGTCATCGTTGATGCCTCGACATTCATCGGTCTGTCAATGGTAAACAAACTTTCTCTACTGTCAAGTCTCTTTAAAGAAGTCGTTTTGCCTAATGCCGTTTATGAGGAAATCTCAGGTGGTAAGGGCGTAAAAGAGATAAGGTCTTTTAAGAATATCAAAGTGGTCGGGGTAAACGATAAGGCGACTGTAGAACTGATGCTCGAATCCTATGGCCGTGGAGAGGCCGAGTTATTGGTATTAGCTAAAGAATTAAATGCGAATCTTTTATTGATAGACGAGCTAAAGGCACGGAAGGCGGCCAGACGGGCCGGGTTTAAAGTGATGGGCATCCTCGGATTACTTCTATCGGCTAAAGAAAAAGGGTTTATTAAAACTATTAAGCCGTTAATACAGAGATTGCAAAAAAAAGACTTCAGGCTTAGCCGCAGAGTCATAGAAGAGGTATTGAATCAGGCAGGTGAAACTCCATGAGTAAAACTCTTCTTGTCCTTAGTGACGGGCTTGTATTCGAGGGGCAGGGGTTTGGCGCAGAGGGCGAGACCATGGGCGAGGTGGTTTTTAATACCTCGATGACCGGCTATCAGGAGATACTCACCGACCCTTCTTACAAAGGCCAGATAGTGACGATGACCTATACCCAGATTGGGAATTACGGAGTAAACGACGAGGACG
>CAZPPU010000176.1:0-4092 GCA_964588515.1 uncultured Nitrospirota bacterium | reverse complement strand
CGCAGAGGAAAGCCAGCCCGAATCTATGTAATCCGGCCCCTTTTTAAAGGGCGTTACATCCGCTCCCCTCTGTCTCAGTGCGGAAATCAGGCCGATGGAAATTGTGGTCTTGCCGGCCCCCCCGCTAAGCCCGGCTATGACCAGCCTCGGATGTTTTCCCATTTTTGATTTTAACAGAGCAGGCCGAACCCTGTCCATTTTCAGGGCAACTCCGCTTCCTCCAGCGGCTTGTCCGCAATCCTTCTTCTGTCATCATCTCTGCCGCATTCTACCCCCGCCTCAGGGCGGGGAAGAAAGCCTTTGAAAAACAAAGCGAAGATGTTAAAATTGAGCAAGAACTCTCACTAACCGTGGCCTAAAGAGAGGGGTAAGGACAAGGAAGCAAGGCGTTTGGGTGTGCCTCGCCAATCCATCATCAAAGTCTGGGTAGCGGAACGCCTTGAAAAAGCATCTTAAAGGTGTAACCCCCTCCCCCTTAAAAGAGGGAGGGTGGTAAGGGGAACTTTTCTTTGGCTACTTAATCAGCCCTTTTTCCCTGAGGTATTCCTCGGAGGGTATCTCTACGGAGCTTGCGCCGCCGCCGTAGGAGTACATGAGCCTTCCTATGTCTATCATCTCGCGCATGGCCTTCTTGACGGTGTCTTTTTCGACCGAGGCCTGCTCGGATACGCCGTTTATGATGTCTTTTTCCTTGAGCTTCTTTTTGCCCTTTGCGGCCTGAACAAATGCGAATATCTTGTCTTTGAGTTCGTCCGTTTCCATGGTCTCCCCCTCCTTGTTTTTAATCTTCCCGTAAAGGGGGCCGTCCCGAATTATCGGGACGGCCCTACCGTTACCGGTTAATATTTAAAGGCGGCCGAGTTCCTCATCGTGTCTCTCATGAATGTGAAGTCGTCTATGTGCTGGTATGTGAACTGGATGCCCGTTTGCTTGAAGAAGCTCTCCCAGCCGATTCTCTCGATCCACTCGCCTACCCTCTCGTGCTTCTTTGCGCCCTTTGCGTAGACCTCGATGATGTTCTTCACCGCGGCTACGACCTTCGGCCACCTCGGCGGCTCGTTGAAGAAGAACGGGATTGCCAACTTCGAGAACTTGGGCCCGGTCCTCAGAGAGCTTATCTTTCCGCCCACGACGATGGCCACGCCGTCGTTTTCGGGGTTGTGGATGTCTATAGGCGGACAGACCGTAAAACAGTTCCCGCAGTACATGCACTTGTCCGGGTTAATCTTCACGGACTTTTTAGCCGGGTCCGGGCTTATTGCCCTCGTAGGGCAGGACGCTATGGTCGTGGGTATCTCGCACATGTTCCCGAGCCTTTCGTGGTCTATGACCGGGACCTTCCTGTGGACGGCGACGACCGCGATGTCCGAGCAGTGCACCGCGCCGCACATGTTCACACAGCATGCAAGCGCAAGCCTCACCTTCGCCGGAAGCTCCTTTTCCGCGAAGTAAGGGTATCCCTCGTCCATTATGGCCTTCATGAGCCCGGATGCGTCCGTGCATGCGCTGTGGCAGTGCACCCAGCCCTGCGTGTGGACCATGTTGGTGATTCTCGGGCCGATTCCGCCGATTGCGTAGCCCTTGCTCTTGAGGTCTTTCTTTAGGGGCGCGACCTTCGCCTCATCCGGGGTCATGAACTCCACATTGTTCCTTGTGGTGAAGCGGATGTAGCCGTCGCAGTGCTTGTCCGCGATGTCGAGCATCTCCCTGATGGTCTCGGTGGAAAGGATTCTCGGCGAGCCTACTCTCACCGTGAAGACCTTGTCGCCGCTTTCCCCGACATGGACCATGGTGCCCGCATCGAGCCTCTCGTGGTGCTTCCACTTCCCGTAGTTTTTCTTTATCACGGGCGGCAGGAACTGCCCGAAATGCGGCGGCCCTATGTCCGTTTTCCTTTTTGCCTTTGCCTCTGCATCTGTAAGCCAAGCCATAAGAAACCTCCTTTTCTATATCGAGTTTATTTCTTCAGGTCGGATTCCATCCAGAAGAAGAACGGGTCTTTCCTCGGCTCCCGCACCTGCTGCGGCTGGGGCGGCACGCCTATGTGCTCGAGGAAGCCCCTCATTCCCTTCATCTCGATGACCTCGCCGATTCTCTCTCTGGGCTTTGCGTTTTCGTCCCACCACTCGATTATCTTGTCGATGAGCCCCTTGAGGTCGTCGTAGGGCGGCTTTACCTCCATGAAGGGCACGATTACCCAGCTTAGGAGAGAGCCCACGACTATGGGGGCCTTGGAGCCGATGAGGATGGAGACGCCCTTTTTGCCTGTGGGCTTGAGGGCCTTCGTCATCTTCGCTATGCAGTGCATACAGCGACTGCAGTTTTCGTCGTCTATCGTGAGGGTCTTTCCGTCATAGCTCATGCACTCGGTCGGACACATCCACACGATTTCTTTCACTATGTCCATGCCGTTTTTGGCATACCACTTCACGGCGTCCTGGTCCACGGCTATCTTGCCCTTCCATGTCCCGATGATGGAGCAGTCCGCGCGCGCTATTGCGGCAACGCAGTCCACCGCGCATCCCGCAACCTTTATCTTGAACTTGTAGGGGAATGCGGGCCTGTGGAGCTCGTCCTGGAACTTATGCGTCATCTGGTGGCAGATTTCCATCGTGTCTATGTTGGCCCACTCGCACCTTGCCTGCCCGATGCAACAGCTCGGCGTCCTCATGGCGGAGCCTGAGCCCCCCAGGTCCCAGCCCCTCGATGTGTACTCCGCAAATATCGGCTCGAGGGCCGGGGTCGTGGTCCCAAGGAGAACCAGGTCGCCGGTTGAGCCGTGGACATTCGTAAGGCCGGAGCCGTATTTGTCCCAGATGTCGCATATTTCCCTCAGGGCCTTCGTGGAGTAGAAGAACCCGCTGGGCTGGTTGATTCTCACCGTGTGGAAATGCGCCACGCCCGGGAACTCCTCGGGAAGCGAGGAGTATCTTCCGATGACTCCGCCTCCGTAGCCCAAAACCCCCACGATCCCACCGTGCTTCCAGTAGCCTTTCCTGGTCATGTAGGACTTCTCAAGCTGACCGAGTTCGTCGTTGGCCATCTCGTTTGTCTTGGCGGCCCGCTTGATTTCCTTGACGAAGCTCGGCCACGGCCCCTTCTCAAGCTCGTTGAGAAGCGGGGTCTCATACTTCTTCATAGAGTCCTCCTCCTTGCTGAGTTTTTCTAAAGATTAAGCGCCATGAAAAGTATTCAAGCCTAATATACATTTAACCATATGGTCAAATAAAAAATATTAATCATTAGATTATTAATACTTATAACTTTAGCCGTCCTGCAAAATTATTGTAATTAAAGGATTTTTTTTAGTGGAGCCGTTCCTTCGCCGTCTTCAGCGTCTCTTTGAGCCCGGGTTTTTTAGGGTCTTCCTTAAGGTATCTTTCCGCCTGAGCCGTCGCCTGCAGATACATATTCGCCTTGGGCAGGGAGTAAAGGTTTATCGTCTCACGGTTGTCCGGCGTGGCCCTGAGGAGCAGGTTTGCGCTTGAATCGGAGTAGATAAGATACCAGTCCGTGTCGGACTGAAGGGCGTCTACGAGCGGGTAGAGCCGGCCCGTGACGGGGCTTGCGCCGGGGATGACGATTACATCGAGCCCGTATGCATCGAGGAGGGCGCGCCATTCGGGCCCTGCGAATGTCATTTCGCCTTCGGCCCGGAGGATTTTATCGTACGCCTCATCCACATCCTGCGGACTGCCGGAGACGGGTATAAACGCCCTGCTTTCGGGAAGCGCCCATGAAAGATACCCGGCCCATCCGTGGTAGTTGAATATCCTGCCATGGGGCTTTACCGTCTTAAGAAACCCGACCGCCTTTTCCGGAAACTCCGGGCTCAGGCCCGGGGCAGGCTTTACCGGGACGAAAACGAGCCAGAGGACGAGCACTCCGACAAACCCGAAAAAGAGAGGCTTGCTTTCCTCCCAGTCCTTTCTTGCAATATTTAGCGCAATAAGCGGCGAAAGCATCGTGAAATAGGGCATGAACCTGAGACCCTTAAACGGAAGAAGCCCGAAAAAGACGAGCATGAGGACACGCTCAAGGGGCTGCGAGCCCCCGCGCATAAGGGGCTGCGAGCCCCCGCGCATAAGGGGC
>CAZPPU010000175.1:1880-4103 GCA_964588515.1 uncultured Nitrospirota bacterium | reverse complement strand
AGGAATACAATGGGTCTCCAGTTGCCTGATTGGAACCTCCAATTGATGCGGTCTGCCTCAGCTTTTACCTTACCAGCGAATTCATGATAACTCTTTATGTGCTCCCTGCTCGGCGCGGCAATTTGCACAAATGTAAAAAGTCCACGATACTCCGAATGCTTTTCCATAAAGCGTTCAATTGCCCTGAATCTCTCAAGAATGCCTTTTGTATAATCGAGCCTGTCGACACCGACACCCAAGATTGTGCCCTTCACGCCAAGCTCTTTGAATAGTTCCTCCTTGTTGATTTCGATATTAAACGGCGGATGCGTAAAGTCAACGCTTATAGGAAAGGGCTTTACATAGGCAGTGTGTCCCATTTTGGTTATTGAGAAATGCTCCCAATCTGTGTGGCATTCGAGGGTTCTGTCAGTTGTCTCAAGAAAGTTATTGCAATGAAACTGGGTATGAAAGCCTATGATGTCCGCACCCATCATTCCATGCAGAATCTCGCGCCTCCATGGACATATCCCAAATGCCTCGGGGTTTGGCCATGGAATATGCCAGAATAGTGCTATTTTCGCATTAGGGTGTCTCTCCTTTATGATTCTTGGAAGTATAGCGAAATGATAGTCCTGGATGAATAGATATGTCTCGTTTTCAATCACATCTTCCAGAGACCTGGCGAACTTCATGTTTACCTCCTGATAGCGCGCCCAGTCGTTCATGCGAAAGACCGGGCGAGTATGGGCAATATGACATAAAGGCCATAACCCATCGTTTGAGAAGCCGTAATAATACCCTTCCTCCTCTTCTTGGGTAAGCCAGACTCTCTTTAAGTCATACAGGGGATTCTCAGGTGGAACACGAACTATGTTGTGCCTGTCAACGACTTCCCTGTCGGCGTTTCCCGACCCAGATGCAACCCATAGCCCGCCGCATGCCTTTAGTATCGGGTCAAGTGCCGTTACAAGGCCGCTTGCAGGACTTATGCACTCAATAAGTTTTCCGCGCCGAATGTGCATGAAAGGCTCGCGATTTGAAACCGCAATCAATTTCTTATCTCCGAGTTTTGCACGCACATGTCCCTTCAGGCGTTCCGCCGTCCAGATAGCCTCTGCATGTTGACGGAGCATTGCTTCTTCCTCTGCTCTGGTATGGGCAACCGCAAGGCTTTTGGCAAGGCTTGAAATCTCTTTGGATATCGGGGTGAACAGGTCTTCTTTGGGCATTTTAAAGACTTCATCAAACTTGCCCCTGCGAAGATTTTTTATCCATTCCGACATCCTGGCTATAGGTCCCACTATGCTCCACCGTATAACCAAGAGCGTTATGATTGAGATAATAAGGGCATTGGCAAGGATTCTTAAAAAGTTCCTGCGCCAAATGTCAAAGAGATATTCATCTATATAAGAGGCATTGTTGAATATCACGACTGTGCCTGTTCGCGCACCTTCATCATCGTATGCGGGTACGGCATAAAGATACGTCTGTTTTGATGCTACCTTCTCGTAAGCGCCCTTGCCTTCATCGCCTTTAAACTCTTCGAACAAAATATTAAGCTTTGATGGCAGGACCGCGGATAGCTTCTTAGAAACGGCTACGGTTTTGCCCGTTACATCATAGACCGCCACGCCGATTATCTGTTTGCCTGCGCTTATCTTTTCCACAATCCTGTCGAGTTTTTGCGACGGTCCCTTTGCGATTAGAAGTCCGACGGACTCCCTAAGCCCTTCGGATACGAGCCATGCACGGTGCTCAAGCTCGGAAGTGAGCCTCGCCTTTTCGGTCTGAACGGTAAAATAGGAGAATATCCCGGCAACGGCCGTTACCGCAATCACAAGGGAAAGTATGAGTCTTAATGTAATCTTCATAGATATATTATATCCTCTGCGCTGTAAAGAGAAAGGAAAAGAAGCAGGTAGTCCCTTAAATGCCGCGTGAGTAAAAAATTTTGCCGCACATGTTCCCTGCCGTTTTCACCGAGCCGCCGTGCATATTCGGGGTTCTGGAGCAACTGTCTTATTGCAAGGGCGGTGCCGTCAACGCTGTAGCATAAAAGGCCGTGGTGCTTGTGCTTAATCTGGACGGTGACGCCGCCCACGGCCGATGCTACAACGGGCTTGGCCTTCCAGAGGCCGGTCCCCGTGGGGGTAATGTACATGATGAAGCTCCACCACCTGGTGGACGACAAGATGCACGCCCGCTCCATCGGTCCCTATTCGCTCGTTACACAGCAGCCTC
>CAZPPU010000175.1:580-1870 GCA_964588515.1 uncultured Nitrospirota bacterium | reverse complement strand
ATGCTACAACAGGCTTGGCCTTCCAGAGCGCCTCCGTAACGGTAAGCCCGAAACCCTCCCTTATGGACTTCTGCACAATCACTGTGGATGCCCGCTGAAGGGCGTTTATATGGATGTCGTTTTGGGGCATAAGCAATATATGGATATCGGGGTCGCCCTCTGCTTGTCTTTTTACATGCTCGAACACTTCTACGGATTCGGGGTCGTCGGCGGCAGTGCCGCCCGCAAGTATCAACTGGCAATCCACATAACGCTTGACCTTTCTATACGCATCGATGACGCCAACCGGGTCTTTCAAGCGGTCGAATCTGGAAACCTGCGTAATTATGGGTTTATCGCTCTTTATTCCGTAGGTCGCCAGCACTTCCTCTATAGTGTTCGGGGGCAGATCTTTATTCTTGTCGCTCAGAGGGTCAATGGAAGGCGCTATCAAAAATTGCCTCAGGGGAAGCTCTTTTGCAAATGACGGCGCCGAAAAGACCGCCGCATCGTATCTAACGACCTGCCCCCGCAGTAATTCAAAGACTCGTTCATCCGCTTGAGATATATCTATATGACACCGCCAGAGCCATTTGTTGCGTCTTTCGTCCTGCTGGTTTATCAAGGCAATTGGCTGGGGGTCATGGATAAAGACTATATCGGAGGTGCATTGAAGTTCTTCGGAGTTTCGTTTGCCTGTTTCCCAGAATATCTCCCATAGCTCCTCGGTTATCTCTTCATCCGCTCCATGAAGGGCGTTATGGATTTTTTTTGTCGCATTAAAGAACTGCTCTCCTCCCTTGATTACATCCCACTTTGCATAAACCCCGAGCTCTCCTAGAAGCGGAACCATTCTATTCAGTATCTCCGCAACGCCCCCGCCTACGGCGGTGGAATTGACATGCTGAACAGACTTTCCTTTCAACCGCTCCGCCAAAAGCCTTAATTCATTGATTACGCCCTTACCGACTATTGGCTCGTATTCTTCAAGTTTTAACACCGCTATTTCCTGCTATCCAGTATTTTTAATATGGTCGCCCTTATTCCCTCGCCGGTCTGCGTATAAGGGTCTATCCTTGCGACATTAACCGCCAATTCTTCTTCACCGAGTGAGGTTGCGAGCCAGTTTGAAAAGTCATTTGTCGGCCGTTCGAGTCTTAACCGGGCCTCGAACATATGGAAATATATTGAATCGGAGCTGATATGGCGTAGTATATGATTAGAAAATTCATAAAGGTCAGATGCCTTGTAACCCATGGGTAATATAAAGCCAACAGATTTGAGAAAGTTGAATTCCTCGCCCTCCGGGCA
>CAZPPU010000175.1:0-570 GCA_964588515.1 uncultured Nitrospirota bacterium | reverse complement strand
GCAAGCCAGTTTGAAAAGTCATTTGTTGGCCTGTCAAGTCTTAACCTTGCCTCGAACATATGGAAGTATATAGAATCGAGGCTTACCAGATGCAAATAATTCGAAAGTTCATCGAGGGTATATGCTTTGTAGTCCGTGGGGAATATAAAGCCTATCGACTTAAGAAAGTTGAATTCCTCGCCCTCCGGGCAGATTAGACTCTTTAGGCGCGGACGCGCCTCTAATGCATACTCTATTGTCGAAATCAGGGCCTCTCTTATCGAACCTATGCTCGGGTAGGTCGTTATATCAATGGCCGAAAGGGCCTCTCCGAGCCGCCCGTCGCCAAGCACATCAGAAACCCAGTAAGCAAAGTCATTTGGCGGCTCCGGGGCAAGATACAGATGCTGTCTCACAAACTGATGGGTATGGTGGTAGATGGATGAGCCGTCGACCGAGCGGATATGCCCCACGAGTTCAGGTAATGTAGCAACCCTGACCCCTGTAAGCTCCACCAGATGCAGACTCGAGTAGAAGATGAACGGTTCACTGGCTATAATGGTCATATTGTTATATTATTGATTTCTGCAT
>CAZPPU010000174.1:1779-4109 GCA_964588515.1 uncultured Nitrospirota bacterium | reverse complement strand
AGACCTCCGGTTCCGCCGCGCCTTTCTTGGTTCGAAGACTGAGGTATACGGGGAGCCAATCTTGACACCCAGACAAACCCTTGTACGGGGTTGTTAACGCCTCACCCTCAAAGGTGGAGCGTTTTTGCTTTCCGTTCCCTCCATTTACAGGCATCGAGCGTGGTGAAATCGCCCTGTGCATGGTCGTCTGTCGAGCACCGGGTATAGATTACATACTTCTTTTTGTAACCGGGGAGCAAGTGAAAGACGAAGGTCAGCCGCGGGCCTTTTTGTTTACATAGAACTGCTGGGCTATCGAAAGAAGGTTGTTTACGAGCCAGTAGAGCACGAGGCCGCTTGCGAAGCTCAAAAACATGAATGTGAATATCACCGGCATGAACATCATGAGCTTCTGCTGTCGGGGGTCTCCGGCCGAAGGGGTCATCTTCTGCTGTATGACCATCGTGATGCCCATGACTATGGGCGTTATGTAGTAGGGGTCTTTCTGGGAGAGGTCCGTTATCCAGAGCATGAAGGGCGCGCCCCGGAGCTCTATGGCGATGAGGAGGACCTTATAGAGGGCGAAAAACACGGGTATCTGAAGGAGCATCGGCAAACAGCCGCTCATCGGGTTTACCTTGTATTTCCTGTAAAGCTCCATCGTCTCTTTCTGGAGCCTCTGGGGGTCTTTCTTGTACTTTTCCCTCAGCTCCTGCATCCTCGGCTGGACCTCCTGGAGCTTCTTCATCGCCCTCTGCCCGCGGTTTACTATCGGTATGAAGGGGATCCTCACCACTATGGTGAGGACGACTATCGCCCAGCCGTAGTTGCCTATGAACCTGTAGAGGAACTTGAGAAACCAGAATAAGGGCCTTGCGATTATGGAGAAAAACCCGAAGTCTATGATATG
This sequence comes from uncultured Nitrospirota bacterium, assembly GCA_964588515.1. GTDB lineage: Bacteria > Nitrospirota > Thermodesulfovibrionia > Thermodesulfovibrionales > JdFR-86 > CAZPPU01. Next base: position 3,220 of record CAZPPU010000174.1, on the reverse strand, counting down.
TTCGAGCCCCACCCCGAGCCCCTTGAGCCTTTCATGCTCCTTGGGCCCGGCATAGACCATGAAATCGTTGACCCCCGCACTACCCCTGAGGGAAAGGACCTCGGAGTCCTGAAAGGCCCATGCCCGCGCCTCTTTCATCTCCTGCCTTGGGACGAGGGCAGAAAAGAAGTACTTGTCCTCCATGGCTATCCATTTAAGACCGCCTGCAAATGTCATCTCGCCTTTTTTGAGTTTCTTTCCGGTAAGCTCGACCCTGTCGGAGTCTTTGAGTACGACCGGGCCTATGTGCACCCCGTCCTTTTGCATCGAAAGTCCGAAGCCCGTCCCGAGCGTAAGCTCGTATTCCGGAAGGCCCGAGACCTCGTCCCTGAGGTCGAAACCGTAGCTGTCATAGCGGAATGTATAGGTCCTTCTTATGGAGAAATCCGGGCCGGCCCTGCTGAAGACGAGCGTGCCCTGAGGCGCAGAGCTTGAGAGCTTAAGGTCGCCGCCTTCCAAAGCGAAATTTTCATTGGAAATCGTGAAGTCTCCCTTCCGGCCTATGCCCAAGGCCGGGAACGCCCCCCTGTCTTTAAGAAGGACGATGTTAAGGCCGTCTTTGTCCTGAAACCTTTTAAGCTGAAAGGATTTCAGCGTCCCGCCCCTCGAGGAAAACTCCGCGATGTAAAGGTCGGTCTCTACCCGGACGGTCTTTTCCTCAACCGGAGGCGCCGCCTTCGGGACGAAAGGGGCAGGGGCCTTTGCCTCAGGCGCAGGTTTATTGGCCAGAAGCTCGCCGGGCGGTGGAGGCGGCGGGGGGGCGGGCGTAAAGAAGACCTGCCAGAGTATGAGGACTGCAACCGAAATAGCTACCGCAAGGATTGTCCTTTTATCCATTATTTCACCGGGTCGTACCCGCCCGGATGAAGCGGGTGGCATTTAAGCACCCTCTTTACGCTCATCCATGCGCCCCTCACGACACCGTGCCTTTCTATGGCTTCCATCGAGTAGTCCGAGCATGTTGGAGCAAACCTGCATGCCGCGCCCAAGTAAGGCGAGACCGCACGCCTGTAAAGCCCGATAGAGAAAAGAACCGCCCTCTTAATAAACCGGCTTAGGTCCATCGATGCGGGTCTAAACGGTGAGCCTCTTACGGCCCTTCGCCCTTCTCTGCTTGAGGACCTTCCGGCCCCCTTTTGTGCTCATCCGCTCGAGGAAACCGTGCGTCCGATTCCTCCTGAGCTTATGCGGCTTGAAAGTAGTGTAAGTCCCCATAGTCTTTAAATATAAAGTTATCGGCGGATAAAGTCAACCGGTCCGCCCAAGAATTTGCGGGATTATGTGTTAAACTTATCCCATGGGGCGGGAAATACCGGAGCTTAAATTCGATGAAAACGGCCTCATACCCGCGGTCGTTCAGGAGGCCGAAACCGGCGAGGTACTCATGGTCGCCTATATGGAC
>CAZPPU010000174.1:0-1769 GCA_964588515.1 uncultured Nitrospirota bacterium | reverse complement strand
AGGAAGGCCCTCGAACTCACGCTTGAGACGGGCTATACGCATTTCTGGTCCCGTTCGAGAAAAAAATACTGGAAAAAAGGAGAAACCTCCGGTAATGTGCAGGAAGTAAAAGATGTCTTCTACGACTGCGATGGGGACACCCTTCTTGTCAAGGTGAAACAGCACGGCCCGGGCGCATGCCACACCGGAGAGAGGACCTGTTTTTACCGGAAGATGACATGATGTGCATGTTCTGCGAGATAGCCCAAAAGCGAAGGCCCGCCAAGGTCGTCTACGAGGACGAGCTTTCCATAGCCTTCGAGGACATCTCCCCTCAGGCGCCCGTGCACACCCTTGTCATTCCCAAAAAGCACATATCCACATCGCTTGACCTGAAGGAGGAAGACGACGCCCTAATCGGCCATCTCTTTCGGGTCGCAAATAAGCTCGCAAAAGGCAAGGGGATCGCAGAGCGGGGCTTCAGGGTCGTCGTGAACTGTAACCCTGAGGCAGGCCAGAGCGTATTCCACATCCACCTCCATGTCTTAGGCGGGCGTCCCATGCACTGGCCCCCCGGATAAGGGGCTAACCCTCTTTTAAAGTGATGGCGTCCACCGGGCAGTTTTCCTCTGCGGCCTCGCAACAGCCGACAAACTCGCATGCCTCCGGGTCTATGACCTCGGACTTTCCGGTGACCTCGTTAAGATGGAAGACCGCAGGACATATCTCCTCGCATCTCCCGCACCCTATGCAGAGGTCTTCGTCTACAACCGGTACCGGCGTCATAGGGGGATTATATTCCGGCAAAGAGACACGGTCAAGGGGCTCGGTCTATGACTTCGAGGAGATATTTCTCATAGCCCTCAGAAATCCGCTCCCATGTGTAGCCCTCCACATATCGCCTTGCCTTCCGGGACATCTCGTCCCTCAGGAGTTTGTTCCCGAGGAGGGCGTTTAATTTATAGGAGAGGTCCTTGGGGTCGCCTTTCCTGAAAGAGACCCCGAAGCCTTCTTCCACGGCAAACGAAAGCTCGGCAATGTCGCTTACGACCACGGGCCTTCCGCAGGCCCCTGCCTCAAGTACCGCTATGCCCCACCCCTCGAACCGGGATGGAAGGACGAATACCGATGCCCCTCCGAGGGCCTTTGTCTTTTCGGCCTCGCTCAAGAATCCCGCAAACCTCACATTCCGGAGGCCGAGTCTTCCGGCCATCTCCTTGAGCATCGTCTCGTCCCTTCCCCTGCCCACAATAAGAAGCGGCGACTCCACAGTCCTCATCGCCTCAAGCAGGGTATCGAGCCCCTTGTTCTTTATATGAAGCCTGCCTATATAGATTATGTAATTGCCTTCGGCTTCGCCGGCGCACTCCGTTAGAAGGCCCTCCCTTATGCCCGCCGGTATGACGACCGCGCCGGGGGTGTTTATCTTCTTCTTCGTCCCCTCGGAAAGTGCGGTCACATATCTGAAAAGCCGCGGGTAGAGGGCCTCTATGAGATAAAACGGAAGGCCGAGCAGAAACCATCTCCTTATGATGCCCACGCCCTCCCTGTGGTTCATATGGAGGATTGCGGGCCTCTTTGTCAGAAACCTTGAAAAGACCGGGTTCCACGGGGCAAAGTCCTCTATGACGACATCGAACTCATCCCTGCGGCAGGTGAGGAACCTTGCGGCTGAAAGCGCATAGGAAAATGTGCTGAGGAGATAGTTCCTGTCCGTGCCTAAAAACTTATAACTCAGGTTTCCTTCGCGATAGTCCTTGGAGCCGGGATATTTCCCGCTTACGAGCGTT
>CAZPPU010000173.1:0-4119 GCA_964588515.1 uncultured Nitrospirota bacterium | reverse complement strand
GAAGTCCTCCCATGCCTCGGCCTCGAGGTGCTTTATTTGCTTTGCGTCCATCGTCTTTGCAAGCTCGGCCATCGCATCGTGGGTCCTCATGAGGATGGGGCCTTTGCCCTTTTTCATGTCCATCATCATCATGTGGTTACGGATGGCGGTGCCCATCTTTTCGGCATAGGGACTGTAGAGCTTCTTTGTCGCCTCGAAGTTCTCGCCCACGCAGTAGTCCTCGCCGGAGGCGTTGGTCGCCTTCGCCTTGAAGAACAGGAACCATGCGCCAACCGGGCCGTATCCGTCCTTGAACCGTGCCGGGACGAACCTGTTTTCCATCATCGTAAGCTCTGCGCCCGCCTGTATGCCGAGGGCGTAGCCCGAGCCGGAGTTCCAGACCGGGTACCATGCCCTGCCCTGGCCCTCTCCGACCGAACGCGGCCTGAAGACATTGACCGCGCCGCCGGCGCCCAGGAGCATTGCGTTGGTCCTGAATATGTAGACCTTGTTCTCCCTGACGCTGAAGCCGACTGCCGCGGCTATCCTGTTGGGGACCTTCTCATCCAGGAGGAGCTTCACGATGAAGACCCTCTCGTAGATGTTGTCCATGCCGAGGGCCTTCTTTGCGGCCTCGGCCACGACGACCTTGTAGGACTCGCCGTTTATCATTATCTGCCACTTGCCGGACCTTACGGGCTTTCCGCCGTCGCGGAGCTTTGCGCCTCCCTGTGCGCCGTCAAGCGTGTGGCCGTCGGCATCCTTCTTCCAAACGGGCAGGCCCCAGTCCTCGAAATTGTGGACCGAGTCGTCCACATGACGGCCGAGGTCGTATACGAGGTCCTCCCTTATGATGCCCATAAGGTCGCCCTTTACATATTTGACATAGTCTACGGGGTCGTTTTCGCCCATGTAGGTGTTGATGGCCGAAAGGCCCATCGCAACCGCGCCGCTTCTGTCCATCGCGGCCTTGTCTACGAGGGTGATCTTCAGCTTCCCCTTGCCGGCCTTCTCTGCGGCCTGCGCCCACCTTACGGCCTCAAACGCCGCGCCGCATGCGGACATCCCGCCGCCGACTATCAGCACATCGCTTGAGACCTCGACTATCTCGGGCTTCTTGCAGTACGAAAATGTACAAGATTCTTTTTCCATTCTTCCCTCCTTACTTCTTCAGTGTCGGCAATGTCTTGCCCTGATGGGTGAAATAGCCCGGCTTCTTCAGGCCGTCCATGTTCGCCTCGGGCTTTCCGGCATACGGGTCTACGGAGCCCTCCGGGGTCGTCCTGATAGGGAACTTGAACCTCTTCAGTTTCCCGTTACGGAACTTGACCGTCCACATTACGCTGTCGGAGCCCCTCAGCGGAATGACACTGCCTCCGAGGGGGACGAAGTCCGCATAGCCCCTGACCTCGATTGCCTGCTGAGGGCATATCTTCACGCAGTTGTAGCACTCCCAGCACTGCTCGGGCTCCTGGTTGTATGCCTTCATGAGGTCCCTGTTGAGGGTCATCAGGTCGTTGGGACAGATGTACTGGCAGGCGGTCTTATCCTGCGCCTTACAGCCGTCGCATTTTTCGGTAATCACAAAACTCGGCATTTCCAAACCTCCTTACTCGGTTTATTTAAGTTTTCCCCCCGCATTTGCGGGGAGGGGAACGAAAGTCTCCCACCTCCTCCCTATTTTGTCGATTCCTTAGCTTATGGCCATTGCCTTTTCGACCACATCCGGCTCTACGCTCTTATGCTGGATGACGAGGTCGAAGAGCTTGTCCTTGAAAGTCCTCGGAAGAAGCTCCACGGTCTTTGTCGTTGCGAGGTCGCACTTCGAGCCCGGGAACCTCTTTATGAGCTCGTCTTTCTGGGCCTCGGTCGTCTGCACGGAGAGGACCTTGAGACCGGCGAACGCCTCCTTTGCCATGTCGGCAAGCCCTGCGGCCTGAAGCTTGGCAAACCTCTCTTCGTTAATCCAGATGTTTATGGGATATCTTTCTGCCATCCTACACCTCCATTGGCGGAACCGTCATCAGCGGGTTCCTGTCCGCAAGGTATTTGTCGTCCACAAAGGGATTCCCGAAGCCGTACTTGTCGGCGGACTTCATGACGACATCGAAGCACTCCGGCCTCATGATGAGCCGGGTGGGCTTGACGCCGTCCATGAGGATGCCCCTCAGCACCGTCCCGCTGAACTTCTGGGGCTTATGCCCGCAGAGCCCCTCGTATGTTATCTCCGCGCATGTCGGGCAGTACCACCACTCGAGCGTGAGCACGCTCTTGATGCCGACATCGGGTATCTTCTGGAAGATTTCGTGTGCGGCATATGTGGAGTAGTATGTCCCGACCCCCGCATGGTCCCTGCCGAACATATGGTGCGTGCATCCGAGGTTCTTCCTCACTATGGCGTGGAATATGGCCTCCTTCGGACCGGCGTACCTCATATCCCAGAGGAGGATGGAGGTCATGTGGGTGCCCTGCTTGAAGTAGCCGTTGTCGCCCAATGCGGCATGGCTGAGGACTATGGCCTCGTCTATGTAGTCGCCCTTCCTCTTTTCCCCGACCACACAGCTTACGAGGACGGCATTTGCGCCGGAGGAAAACCATGCGCCCTTCATCAGCCACTCATGCCCTGTGTGGGGCACATTCCTCGTCTGGTGTGCGACCACATTGTCCCAATTGTTCTGCTGGAACCTCGCCCTCATCTCCTCGGGCGGGAACCAGAACTTGTCAAACGGCGGGTTGATCTTGGGCGGGTTTATGAGGGTAATCTTTCCGCCTATGAACTTGTCCTTGTACTGGTAGGTCCTCTTCACGCCGGGGTGCTTGTCCTCGTCCGTGCCGTAGACGCTTACGGCAATCTTCTTTTTGTCGAAGGAGTAGACCTCCTCGACATCCAAAATCGCAAACGGCTGGTTCTGGTACCTGAGGAGCACCGAAGAGCCGTCCTTAATGCCCATCTTCCTGACCTCGTCCTCGGTCATGTCGAAGACTATGGGGATGCTCCACACATAGCCGTTTGCAAGGGTCATATTATTGCATATGCCCTCTACATCCTTATACCCCATGAACCCCTCAAGCGGAGAGAAAAACCCGTAGGACATGCTTACTATCTCTCTTGCTATCTGGTCTTTTATGGGCATATCGAGCTTCACTTTGCGGATGAGCTTGTAGGCCTCGTCCTTGCTCTTGACAACGCGCTCGATGAGCTTGCCGCCGTGAGGCGAGAGGCTGTTGTCCGCCCTTGCCATACGAACACCTCCTTTTGCAGTTATTTCGGCGCTTCTCTTGGAAGGCGCCTTCGCCCGTGCGCCTGCGCTTTTTCCCTTTACTCCGGCCTTTGCCCTTGCCTTTTTCGGGGTCTTTGCCTTCACAGTCTTTTTGACTTTAGCCTTCTTTGCCTTTGCCCTCGCCATTATGCCCCTCCTGTTGCGGATATGACTTTTTTGAAGATATCGTCTATACTGCCTGTGCCGTCTATGGACTTAAGTATCTTCTTTCCCTTGTAGTAGTCCACAAGGGGCGCGGTCTTGGATTCGTACTCGGTGAGTCTTTTTTTGATGGTCTCTTCCTTGTCGTCGTCCCTCTGGTAGAGCGGGCCGCCGCATTTGTCGCAAGCGCCTTCTTTTTTCGAGGACGAGAAATAGACATTGTACATCTGACCGCAGTTTTTGCATGTCCTCCTGCCCGTGAGCCGTTTCATGAGGTCCCCGAACGGGACATCTATGCTTACTGCGGCCGTAATGGGCATCCCCAGGGACTTGAGCATCGCATCGAGGGCCTCCGCCTGTGCGGTGTTCCTCGGAAACCCGTCGAGGATATAGCCCTTTTTACAGTCGTCCTTCTTGAGCCTGTCCTCGACAAGCCCGAGGACCACCTTGTCCGGCACCAACTTGCCCGCATCCATGTAGGACTTGGCCTCTTTTCCGAGCGGCGTGCCGTCCGCCACATTCTGCCTCAGGATATCGCCGGTGGATATCTGAGGGATCCCGAACTTCCCGATGAGCAGTTTTGCCTGAGTGCCTTTGCCGGCCCCGGGTGCGCCCAATAATACGAGTCTCACATGACCCCCCTTTTAGCTTTAATGTCTCTAACAACGGCAGGAGTGTCTCCAAAAACATTAAATGATACTTAGTTTGAGCTGATTTT
>CAZPPU010000172.1:0-4132 GCA_964588515.1 uncultured Nitrospirota bacterium | reverse complement strand
TTTACAGGCACCCCGAGCCCCTTATCTCGGACCTGATGAGGGAAGGCTATAGCTAGCTCATTGCGATGCCGCTTAATGCGAAGGGAAAGACTACGGGGTGTATCATAATGGCCGGCAAGCGGATAGGCGCCTTCGACAAGGACGATATCGCAAACGGCGAAAGGCTTGCCGCACAGATGGCCGTTGCCCTTGAAAACGCAAGGCTTTATGAGGACCTCAAGGGTCTTTTCATCTCCACGGTAAGCGTGCTCGTCAATGTCATAGACGCAAAGTCCCAATGGACGAAGGGGCATTCCGAGCGCGTCACCGAATACGCCCTCGCAATCGGAAGGGAGATGGGCCTTGCGGAAGACGAGCTTGAAAGGCTTAGGCTCGCCGGAATCCTGCACGACATAGGCAAGGTCGGCACATACGATATCGTGCTCGATAAGCCCGGAAAGCTCACAGACGAAGAGATGCGGCTCGTAAAGAAACATCCGCTTAAGGGCGCAAAGATACTTCAGCCGGTCAAGCTCCTGAAGGACATCATACCCGCCGTCAGAGGCCACCACGAGAGGTTCGACGGGGGTGGGTACCCGGACGGCCTGAACGGACACGACATATCTCTTTTTGCGAGAATCCTTGCCGTTGCCGACTCCTTCGACTCGATGACCGCAGACAGGCCTTATAGACCCTCGCCCGGTATGGAATATGCGGTAGAGGAACTGAAGCGGTGTAGCGGCACACAGTTCGACCCCGCAGTCGTCGAGGCATTCCTCAAGGCCATCCGCCGGCAGGGGCTACGAGCCCCGGCGTAATTTGGGGCTACGAGCCCCGGCGTAATTTGGGCAGAGAGCCCTATTACGCAGGAGGCCGTGCCTGCCCTTGAAGAAATACGGGAAAAACTTGTATCCTTATCTATGAAAGAGATAGAAAAACTGAGACGGCATATAGACGCCATAGACGGCGAGATTTTAGACGCCATCAACAGGCGTTCGGAAGTGGTGCTTGAGATAGCGCGGATAAAGAGAAACGGCAATGTCAAATTCTACTCCCCGGAGCGCGAAAGGGAGGTAATAGAGCGTCTTTTAAGTCTGAACAAGGGGCCTTTCCCGGCCGAGGGCCTGAGGAGCGTTTACAGGGAGATACTTTCGGCATCGCTTTCCTTAGAGGAGCCGCTGAAGGTGGCATGTCTGGGGCCGCTCGCCACATTCACCCACCTTGCCGCCCTGAGGCATTTCGGCTCTTCGGCCGATTTCATTCCCTATGAGAGCATAAAAGAGGTCTTCGACGCCGTTGACAGAGGCGAGGCGGAATTCGGGGTCGTCCCGGTAGAGAACTCAAACGAGGGGGTCGTAAGCTACACCCTCGACATGTTCATAGACTACGACCTCAAGGTCTCGGCCGAGGTAATGCTTGAGGTCTCCCATAACCTGCTTTCCATAAGCGGCGATAAATCCAAGGCAAGGACGATATACTCCCATCCGCAGGCGACCGCGCAGTGCCGGAGGTGGCTTGAGGCCAACATGCCGGGCATACCCGTGCTTGAGGCCACAAGCACGGCAAAGGCCGCGGAAATCGCATCCGGAAAAGAAGATTCCGCGGCCATCGCAAGCGAGCTGGCCGCAAAGACCTACAACCTCCGCTTCATCGAAAGGCGCATAGAAGACAGCAGGCACAATTTCACGAGGTTCCTCGCCATAGCCAAGGAGTCCCCGCCGAAGACCGGCAGGGACAAGACCTCTATTATGTTCTCCGTAAAGGACAGGCCCGGCGCCCTCTACGACATCCTCGCCCCGTTTAAGAAGAACAAGATAAACCTCACGAAGATAGAATCCCGCCCCTCCAAGCGGAAGGCGTGGGAATACATATTCTTCGTGGACATGGAGGGCCATACGGAGGACAAAAAGCTCTCAAGGGCGATAGATCTCGTAAAGAAGGAATGTCTCTTTCTTAAAGTTCTGGGCAGTTACCCCATCGGCGACTGATGCTCCGCCCCCCGGAATACATCTCCGCCCTAAAACCCTATGTGCCGGGCAAGCCGGTAGAGGAGCTTGAACGGGAATTAGGCATAAAGGGCGCGGTAAAGCTGGCCTCAAACGAAAACCCCCTCGGCCCCTCGCCTAAGGCCGTCGAGGCCCTGAAGGCCGCAATCTCCGGCATCAACAGGTATCCCGACGGCGGAGGGTATTACCTGAGAAAAACCCTCGGCGAGAGGCTTTCAGTCGAGATGGACGAGCTTATATTAGGGAACGGCTCAAACGAGCTTATAGACATCGCAGTCCGGACATACCTGAGGCCCGGGGATGAGGCGGTCATGGCCAAGCCCTCGTTCGTAGTATACGCCACATCCGTCAAGGCGCAGGGCGCAAGGCCCGTTGAGGTCCCGCTTAAAGAATGGCGGCACGACTTGGATGCGATGGCGGAGGCGGTTACATCTAAGACGAGGATGCTCTTCATCGCAAACCCCAATAACCCTACAGGCACTATAAACACGAAAGAGGAGCTCAACCGGCTCTTTGAAAGACTACCGGAGGGTCTGCTCGTTGTGGTTGACGAGGCATATTACGAATATGTCCGTAACCCGGATTATGCCGACAGCATCCGCCATTTCCGCGCAGGCAGGGACATCCTCATCTTAAGGACTTTCTCCAAGATATACGGGCTTGCCGGGCTTCGCATAGGATACGGCATCGCAAAAAAGGATATAATCGAAGAGATGAACAAGCTCAGACCGCCCTTTAACGCAAACAGCCTCGCACAGGCCGGGGCCATCGGCGCGCTTGATGACGAGGAGCACCTCAGGCGCACGGTGCAGGCAAACGAAGAGGGAAAGAGATACCTTTATGGAGAGTTGAACTCCCTCGGCGTAAAGTATGTGCCCACGGAGGCGAACTTCATATACATCCTGCTTGGCCGGGATTCCAAGGCCGTATACGGGGCGCTTCTCAGGGAGGGCGTGATAACGAGGCCGATTGGCCCGGAGGGGGAAGCAATCAGGGTTACGATAGGCACGATGGAAGAAAACAGAAGGTTTGTAAAAGCATTGGGAGGGATATATGGACATAATAGTTCTTAAGCCCGGCGTCTCCGACACGAGCGTCAGGCACATAATCAAGAAGCTCGAAAGCCGGGGACTCAAGGCAAGCGTCTCGAAGGGCACGGAAAGGACCATCATAGGCGTCATAGGCGACACGGCGAAGGTTACCGAGGAGGAAGAAGACGCAATACGGGCGATGGAGGGCGTCGAAAATGTCGTCAGGGTCCTTAAGCCCTATAAGTTGGCAAGCAGGGAGTTCAAAAAGACCCCCACGACGATAAAGGTCAGGGACAAAGTCATCGGGGGCAAACGGCTCTGCGTAATAGCAGGCCCCTGTGCGGTCGAAAACAGGACACAGATGATGGACATCGCCATGAAGGTAAAAAAGGCCGGCGCAAACTTCATAAGAGGAGGGGCATACAAACCCCGCACATCGCCTTATTCCTTTCAGGGGCTTGGCGAGGAGGGCCTGAAATACCTTGCCGAGGCAAGCAAAAAGACGGGGCTTCCCGTCGTAACGGAGGTCATGGACCCGAGGGATATCGAAGTCATAGAGCGGTATGCGGATGTGCTCCAGATAGGCGCAAGGAACATGCAGAACTTCAGGCTCCTCCTTGAGGTCGGCCTCTCTAAAAAGCCCGTCCTCCTTAAGAGGGGGCTTTCCGCCACGATAAAGGAGTGGCTCATGTCCGCGGAATACATAATGTCCAACGGAAACCATAATGTCATACTCTGCGAAAGGGGCATAAGGACATTCGAGACGGCAACGAGAAACACCTTGGACATAAGCGCGGTGCCCGTCCTTAAACAGCTCACGCACCTGCCCGTGGTCGTGGACCCAAGCCACGGCGTCGGCAAATGGGATATCGTCGCCCCCATGGCAAAGGCCGCGGTGGCCGCAGGCGCAGACGGCCTCCTCATCGAGGTCCACTCAAACCCGGAGGAGGCCCTCTCCGACGGCGAGCAGTCCCTGAGGCCCGAGGTCTTCAGCCGGCTCATGATGGAGCTTAAGCCCATCGCAAAAGCCGTGGGGAGGGAGATATAGATAAGCCCCTTCAAAGGAGAGAATTGACACTTATCGGCTATTGTGTTACAATTTTGTAATACATTTGG
>CAZPPU010000171.1:0-4145 GCA_964588515.1 uncultured Nitrospirota bacterium | reverse complement strand
GCATGTCAGGGATGTTTCCTTGAAAATCCTCTCTTTTATGTCCTTCGCAATCTCCTCCGGGGGCAGTGGGTTTTCCGAGACATCGAGGTATGCCTCGTCTATGCCCGTATCCTCGACCGTGGGGCTGAATTCCCTCAGGATTCCCTTTATGACCGAGGATGCCCTTGCATACGCCTCTATGTCCACCGGAAGGAAAACGCAATCCGGACAGAGCTTGTATGCGGTCCTTAGCGGCATGGCGGAGCGTATGCCGTATTTCCTTGCCTCGTAGTTGGCGGTAGAAACCACGCCCCTTTGTGTGGGGTCTCCAGAGCCGCCGACCACTACGGGCCTGCCCTTGAACTCCGGGCGCCTTAATTCCTCTACCGCGGCAAAAAAGGCATCCATATCGATATGGAGTATTCTCCGCACATCCGTATTTCGCAGGGGCTCGTAGCCCCCTATATCCTGCCTTTTGTCGAGGGGACCCCTTTGGCCCGGCCCTCGAGCGAGACCGCCTCCTTGAGCGCCCTTCCCAAGGCCTTGAAGACCGCCTCTACTATGTGGTGCGTGTTTCTTCCGTAGGGGGCATTCACATGGAGCGTTATGCCTGCATTCGATGCGAAGGCCTGAAGGAAGTCCTCTACGAGGTCGGGGTCGAAATTCTTTATCTTTGCCTTTTTGGGCATCGAGACCTTATATATAAGATACGGCCTTCCGGATATGTCGAGCGAGACCGATGCAAGGGCCTCATCCATGGGCACGGAGGCATAGCCGTATCTCCTAATGCCCTGCATATCGCCCAATGCCTTTTTTATTGCCTGACCGAGGACAATTCCTATGTCCTCCACCGTGTGGTGGTAGTCGATCTCGATATCCCCTTTTGCCTTGAGTTTCATATCCATAAGCCCGTGCCTTGCCGTCAGGGAAAGCATGTGGTCCAGAAACGGGATTGATGTCGCTATAGAATATCTTCCTGTGCCGTCAAGGTTAAGCTCCACCGATATGTCCGTCTCCTTGGTCTTTCTTTTGATGCTTGCCTTTCTCATATCAACACCTCTTTCAATGCTTTTAAAAATATATCGTTTTCTCTTTTTGTCCCAACGGTTACACGGAGGTAGGGGTCAATGACCCCCTTCATATTCCTTACGAGGACCCCTTTTTTCAGAAGACCTGTGTAGACCTTATCGGAATTTTTAACTCTGACCAAGATGAAATTCGCCTCGGAAGGGTAGGGGATGACGCCTTTAATCTCCGCAAGCGCCTGATAAAGCCTTTCCCTCTCCATGACGATAGCTTTTATGTATGAGCGCAGTCTTGTCTTTTCCTTCAGCGCCGTGACCGCTATGGCCTGCGAGAAGGAATTCACATTAAACGGAAGCCTTACCTTGTTGACCTCTCTTATCAGGGCCTCGTCCCCTATCAAAACTCCCACCCTCAGCCCCGCAAGCCCTATCTTGCTCAGGGTCCTCAGGATGAGAAGGTTTTTATAGTCATTAAGCAGGGGGAGAAACCCTCGCACGGACGAAAACGGCTGATATGCCTCGTCGAGGACGACTATGCCTCTTGAGGACTCTATGATTTTAAGTATCCTGTCGGTTGAAAAACAGTTGCCGGTGGGGTTATTAGGAGAACTTAGAAAGGTCAGGCCCCTAAGTTTAATCAAAGGGAGCATCTTCCCGATATCGAGGTCGAACCTGCCGTCAAGCGGTATCTCTATAGTCTCCTCTCCGAGGGCCTTTGCGATGATTCCGTACATGGAAAATGTCGGGGTAGGGTAGAGGACAGGGCCGCCGAATACGGTTATCAGATAGTATATAAGCTCGTCCGAGCCGTTCCCGATGAGGATGCCCGAGTCAGGCGTTCCAAACTGTTTTGAAAGGGTTTTTTTGAGGGCCGTAGCCTCCGGGTCCGGGTATCTGTTTGTGGGGATTTTCCTCAGGACTTCCGCGGGGACGGGGAAGGGGTAGGGGCTTTCGTTTGCATCCAACTTCACCCTGCATGGGGCTACAAGCCCCGGCGTATAAGCCTCATACGGCCTGAGTCTCCGGACATTCGGCCTTACCAGTGGGGCTACGAGCCCCCGCGCATAAGCGGAAATATTCATGGATTGATGATTATAGCATACCCTTGAAAAGCCTGAGGAAAAGCGATATAAGCCCAAGAAGAGGTCAGTGTCGATTGCCGCATCTCTTGCTGTTATGATGCTTTGTTCATCGGCTTTTGCGGTGCAAGCGGGATACCAGGAACCCGGTAATGCCAGAATCTTACAGGGGTACTGGGAAATACCCGCTAATGTCAGGATTGTACAGGCAGTAGATATCGTGGGCAGTGGAAAGGAAAACACTGTGATAACCAACACCGTAGAGGGTGCATGTTATTTTCTGTTAAAAGACCTTGCCCTTCTGAGCCGCGACAACAGGTTTGACTACTGCAACTCTACGGCAGTCCTTGAGTCGGTTTACGCCAATTTTCTGCAGGCGGGCAGCATAAGGGTAAAAGACTCTGAAATAAATGTCCTTATCCCTACCGCCCCGGATGCCGGACCTTTTCTCCCAATAATCACGAACAGTAAAATAGGAACAATTATTTTAAATTATGGGGCCCAAGTAAAACTCGTTAATTGCTACGACTGGAACTTTGATCCCTACCCCAATCAATAGTCAAAAGGGGCAGGTTATCCTGCCCCTTTTGATTTTAGTCCTGACGAGAAATCCTGTCCAAGAAATCCCGGATCTGAGGGTCATGTGGAGCTATACGAAGCGCGGCCTCAAACTCCCGACGCGCTTCATTTACTGAACCGTTTTTCAGATAAAGGATGCCGAGGTCTTTATGCACCTCAAGAAAATTCGGTTTCAACCGCAAAGCAGTTTTGTATTGCTCGATAGCTTCAGCGGAAAGCCCTTTGGTTCTGTAAGCCATTCCCAGAAACGCATGGGACTCGGCAACATCAGGCTTAAACTCTATTGCTGTCCGATATTGCTCTATCGCCATGTCAATGGACCCGGTTGCAAGATAAGCAAGGCCGAGATTGATGCGCGCTTCGATGTAATCGGGTTGAAGTCTCAATGCCGTTCGATAGTGCTCAATAGCCTTATCAAAAGACTGGATATTATGATAATAACAACCCAAATTATAATGCGCACGCTCATTCTGTGGGGATTTTCTGATGGAATCTTCCCATAGATCAACGCTGGTTTCCCATACACCGTTACGCGTGTAAGTGGCCGATGCAAGCACAGCAGGCAAGAGAAAAAGTGCCGATATTGAAAATACTTTTCCATATTTTCTGAGCCTTTCGGCAAGAAAAATCGCAGCAACCGCCACAACCATGAAAAAACCCGTCGACGGAAGATAAACTCTGTATTCATTAATCCACATCGGTATCGGTATTACGCTTGACTCCACAGAGAGGGTTATGAAAAACCAGAATATGCCGAAGGCGGCGATGCGCAGAGAGACATTAAGCCTCGAACGATAAAGCAGATAAACTCCAAGTAAACCAATTCCAAGAAGAAACAAAAAAAACAGAAGCACCTGCATCTCAAAAAACGAGTGGTATATCGGGTAGTCGTAATCAATGTTCTGATTTACCGGTAGGAATAGAAGCCTTATATATGAGACAATCACCCGAAACTGGGTGAAGAGATAATCCCCTCTCGATATCTCCCCTGAGCCTCCCATTGCCGGGCCGACTCCGCCGATGATTTCTCCGATGGGTTTGTCCACGCCTATGAGGGTAAGGGGGATGATGAGCATCGTAAGGATAAAGGGGATTAGAGGAAGGGCTCTTCTCTTTAAAGGCCCGCTAAAGAAAAAGAATTCATAAAGCGCAATCATAACCGGAAGGGTGAATGCGTTTTCCTTTGTCTTCATGGCAAGGATGGCGGAGAGGAGGGAGGCGAGGTAGAAAATAGATTGTCTTGCTGTCATTCCCGCTTGACTTGTCACTCCCGCTTGTCGGGAGTCCTTCTTAAGAAAGATTCCGGACAAGCCGGAATGACAAGGGGAGGACAAGCCGGAATGACCTAAAGAAGAAAGTCTCCACTTTATGTAAAGCACAAGCGAAAGCAGATAAAAGAATGCCGCAAGAGATGCAAGCCTCTGGAAGATATTACTGGGAGCATGAAATACTTCACACTGCGGCATAGCTCACATGCTCCTCT
>CAZPPU010000170.1:0-4172 GCA_964588515.1 uncultured Nitrospirota bacterium | reverse complement strand
TGAGATGTATGTCCTCCCTCAAGGCTTGGGCGTCTTCCTCAGCCTGAGCCTGAGGGAGTTCAGCCTTATAAATCCCTCTGCGTCCTTCTGGTCGTATACTCCTTCCGCCTCGAATGTCGCAAGTTCCGTCCGGTAAAGGCTAAGGGGGGACTTCCTGCCGGTAACGGTGCAGTTTCCCTTGTAGAGCTTGAGCCTGACGGTCCCTGTGACATTTTCCTGTGCGCTGTCCATAAGGGACTGAAGGGCCTGTCGTTCGGGCGAAAACCAATACCCGTAATACACAAGCTCGGCATACTTGGGCGCAAGGGAATCCCTCAGGTGCATGACCTCCCTGTCAAGCGTGATGGACTCCACGGCCTTGTGAGCGATATGAAGGACCGTCCCCCCCGGGGTCTCGTATACCCCGCGGGATTTCATCCCCACATATCTGTTTTCTACGATATCCGCCCTCCCTATGCCGTTTTTTCCTGCGATATCGTTAAGCCGCTTTAGAAGATTGGAAGGTGTAAGTCTTTTGCCGTTTAAGGAGACCGGGTCTCCTTTTTCGTATCCGAGTCCGATATAAGCAGGTTTATTCGGAGCCTTCTCGGCCGGAACCGTCATCGTGTACATGTCCGCGGGCGGCTCTCTCCACGGGTCTTCGAGTATTCCGCCTTCGTAGCTTATATGAAAGAGGTTTCTGTCTATGCTATAGGGTTTCTCTCTTGTGGCCGCAACCGGGATTTTGTGGAGTCTTGCGTACTCGATGAGGTCCGTCCTCGACTTGAAGGGCCAGAGCCTCCATGGCGCTATGACCAAAATATCCGGCTTATGCGCATAGTATGCAAGCTCAAACCTCACCTGGTCGTTGCCCTTTCCGGTTGCGCCGTGAGAGACCGCAGTCGCCTTCTCCCTGATTGCTATCTCTATCTGTCTTTTTGCGATGAGGGGCCGTGCAATAGATGTGCCCATGAGATAGCCTGCCTCGTAAACGGCATTGGCCCTCAGCATGGGGAAGACATAGTCCCTTACGAAGACCTCGCGGAGGTCCTCGACATAGACCTTCGATGCGCCTGTCTTCAGGGCCTTCTTTTTGATAGCATCCATGTCTTCGCCCTGCCCCATGTCCGCGCAGAAGGCGATGATGTCGGCCCGGTAGGTCTCCTTGAGCCACTTTATGGCCACGGATGTGTCAAGCCCGCCCGAATATGCAAGAACGATTTTCATAGCACTAAAACATATCACAAAACTTCGGGAAATGTAAAAGCCGCCGGTGCAGACAATCCCGCTCTGCTATAATTTAAGCTCTATGATAGTAATCCTGATGGGCGTAGCCGGCGCAGGCAAAACCACTGTCGGGCGCATGCTCGCCTTGAGGCTCGGCTGGGACTTCTACGACGCAGACGACTTCCATTCGAGGGCCTCGATAGGAAAGATGAAAAAGGGCATCTCTCTTACCGATGAAGACAGGTTGCCGTGGCTTAAGAAGTTGAGGGGCCTGATAAAAGAAAGTCTCGCAGGGGGCCGTGATGCGGTCATTGCCTGCTCGGCCCTCAAGGAATCCTACAGGGAGATGCTCGCAAACGGGGGCGAGCCCATTAGGTTCGTGCACCTGAGGGGCGGCAGGAATCTTATACAGGAAAGGCTCAGGAAGAGAAAGGGACATTTCGCCCCTGCCCTGCTTCTTAAGGGCCAGTTCAAGGACCTCGAAGAGCCAACGAGGGCGCTACGCATTCCCGCGGATAAGCCTCCCCGTGCGATTGTCTCTTTAATCATGAAAGAGCTCAGGGGGCCGGGCGCCAAAATCGCAGGCGCCCGTGGCGCCCTTTATAGCGTCCGCATGAGGGGGGAATCCAAATCAGGCGGCCACATAACAGGGGCCGAGGGCATATACGACGAAGAAGGTCTCATCCCCGCGCTTGAGGGTTATACGCAAAGGGCGCTCGGCCATCCGAAGGGAAGGCCCGAGCGGGTCTTCATAACGATAGAAAGGCTGAGGGGTAAGCCGCTTGCCCTTAAGGCACTGCCCGTCCGGACATTGGAATGCGGCTCAAGCAGGGAAGCATCTCTCGCAGTCAGAGAAATCCTGCGAGGGGCGGGCATCTCCGTGGCCGCAATAAAGACCGCATACGAGGTCGTGAGGGGCAGGACAATGCGCGGTGCGACCCTCGTGGGAAGAGAAAGCGGAAGACGGCTTGAGCTGGACACCCTGAGGGGTGTAAGGGTCTCAAAGCTCGGAATGAAAAAAGAGGCGGAAAAGGCCCTTTCTGCCCGGCTTTCGAGGCTTGGGCTTAACACACTCAGGGTGAAAGAGGCGCTTACCCTTGCAACGAAGGCGGCCAATGCGCCGGGGGTCGTAGCGGAGCTTTGCATCTCCGACGACCCGGACTATACGACCGGCTATGTTGCATCTAAGGAAATCGGCTACCTGAGGATACCCCATATAAAGGCCCATATAAAGGGAAGTGCGGAGGGCCTTCGGCCCTCCGCCGGAGGCCGTGTCTTTTTTGTTGAGGAAGATGCAGACATCGAGGTCTTGGCGGATTACCTCGAGCGGAAGACGGTTTTTATAAAATGAGCGTAGTTTTGATAGGTAATCCGGTTGCAGGCAGGGCCTCCATGAAGGGGCTCAAGCGCATCGAGGAGCTTATAAAAAACAAAGGGCGCGATGTCAGCCTCCTTGTCACGCAAAAAAGCGGGGATGCCGAAAGGTTTGCAAGAGAGGCGCTAAAAGACTCCCCCTCCCTCATCATCGTGGCCGGAGGGGACGGCACATGTAACGAGGTCCTAAACGGCATAGCCGGAAGCACAGTCCCCATGGCCGTGTTGCCGGTGGGCACAACGAATGTCCTTGCGAGGGAACTTGCAATACCGTTTGATATTCATAAGGCGATTTTACATGCCCTCGGAAGGACTGCCCGGAGGGTCTCTCTGGGTAGAATCGCATTTCAAGGCAGCAGTCGTTACTTCTGCCTCATGGCGGGCATCGGCTATGACGCCGATGCGGTCAGGGGGGTGGGAGAAAAGGCAAAGCGAATCTCGGGCAAAGGCGCATACATCGCAAGCGGCCTCCGGAGCCTCATCGGATGGAACCCCGGTGCGCTCGCCATAACGCTAAACGGAAAGACGCTTAACTGTTATTCCGCCATAGTGTGCAATGCATCGAAGTACGCAGGGCCCTTCAGCATCGCACCCGATGCGGACATCCGAAAACCCCTGCTTTACGCCTTCATCATGCACGGCCGACGGAGGCTCGATATCCTCCGCTATACGGCAGGGATTCTCACATCGAGGCACCTCGGGCTCAAAGATACCACCTATGCGGCCACCATAAAGGTCGCCATAGAGGGCTGTGCGCCCATTCAGGTAGACGGGGACTACATAGGCAGGACGCCCGCGGTCATAGAGGCTGTCGCCGATGCGCTCAGCCTCGTTTACTGAGGAGGCGAGGCCATCTCCGAATCGGTTGAGCTTGACGGGGTGGTTATTGATTATTCAAATGACGGGCGTATTGTTTCGATTGAAATACTCGATGCCGGAAAACGCACTACGAAGAATCCCCTCGACCTTATAGACCTCTCTATAGTCAAAGAGAAGGCGGCGGCTTAAGGTAATGCAACCGGAGTCCTTTCCTACTTCAGCGAAAGGAAGGGACAAGGTCTCAAACTTTAAGATTTCTACTATATGGTTAATTCGTTTTCAGACTTTTGAGAAGCCGCTCTTTGACACCGATGAGTGTTAATCCCACTACCTCGCCTTCTTCTTCTATATACCTCACGATAGCACCCTCACCGATGTCTACCCCAAGTGCCCTGCGTGGCTCTCCGATGCTGATATAAAGGACATCGGCTTCCTCGTCATAGTCCCAGTTAAGGTACTCCTTCTTCTCAAGTATCTTTATCGCTTCCATAGCGTCTTCCTCCTTTCAGAAGGCTTGGTGGCATAATAAGCGGTTATCGCAAAACTGTCCGTGTCTGTTACCTCTTTATATATTACAACTAAATGCTTGGAAGTAAGCGGGGTTTTTTCATAATATCTTATTGCGATAAGTTCTCCGAAATCACCCTGCTGAATTAAATCGGGGTCTGTTAGGGTTTCTAAAACCCTTTCTTTCTGGTTGTCCAATTCAGGATGTCTTGCAGTTATTACTGGGAGCATGAAATACTTCACACTGCGGCATAGCTCACATGCTC
>CAZPPU010000169.1:0-4253 GCA_964588515.1 uncultured Nitrospirota bacterium | reverse complement strand
ATAGAGGGGGCCGCTTTGGGGGAGATTCCCGGTCTTTCTTTCAGGCATTCCAATATGCATGCAGGGCCAAAAGGCCCTGCATGCAACACACCACCTACTTATTGTAAAGCGTTAGAGTGCCAAGCGAGGTGATACGGTTGGACGCTCCGTAAAAGATATTGAAACTACCGGCCCTAGTGGCGCCCGATATTATATTGTTGGCACCGCCGACTGCGCCAGAGAAATTCTTGATATTGTTTTGGCCATTCATCACGAGGCTACCTAAATCCCCTTGTTCAAGGTTGTCTTGAAGCTCGCCCAAAATAGGGTAACGCTTCACTGAGGCTATGCTTATTCCATATCCCGAGTTGAGGGCTCCGTAGATTCCTCTTATTGCCGCATCTTCCGCATCTATGCGAAGGTCTAAATACCTCGGGATTGCCACTGCGGCCAATATCCCAAGGATGATGATAATCATCACAAGCTCAATCAGCGTGAACCCACCCTTATTGCCTAACATCCTGATAGCCTCCTTAAATAGTTTTTAAAGCCTGAAAACAGGCCTTTCCTGATTAATTCTAAATGCATTTGTCATGCCATAATATAAATGCTTATAAATCAATGTGTTAAAATGGAGGCGCACAACCTTCGGGTAATTTATTCCCCAAAATGTTACCTTGCCACTTCTTTCCTGAATGCATTATCTTAAATGGATGGCTATTGAGATTATTTATCTGCCTCCCGGCGCAAAGGGGGAAGGGGATGGTCTCCTAAGGACTGCCCTTAAGGGGCTTGGGGCAGGGAGCCCTCGCGATTTTAAAGGGCCTGATTATTCAAGGATGCTTTACCTTGTCCCCGGAAGAAAAACCGCAGAGGCCCGGCTGAGGACATTCCATAGCCTCGTAAGCGGCCCTTATATCCCTCCTGAGTTTCTTACGATTAAGGGGCTTTCAAACAGGCTTTATTCTTATTTCGGCGGAAAAGCCGTTATCCCCGAAACACTCGTCCCGCTTATACTTTCTGCGATTTCAGGCAAAAGCATAGGGCTTTCCACAATAACCGCACGCTTCATAAGCGAAATAAGGCATCGTTATCCGGAAATCTCCAATGAAGAAATGAGGGGTCTCTTTGCAGGCGTCTTTAATGAGTTTACAACCCCGGAGGCCATCTCAAAACGGGTCTTCGAGGCCCTCGATACGATGAGCCGGCATGACGCCCTGATGCATGAAAAAGGCGCCATAGACGAGGTCTCCGCGCTCATCGAATCCCCCGGCCTTATAGAAGAAAAACTCCCCCCTTTGGATGCCCTCGTCATAGACGGCTTCTATGAGCCGGGCGAGGCCGAAAAAAGGGTTTTAAAGGCCCTAATCCAAAAGGCTGAGAGGACTATAATCTCTGTCCCATTTGACGAAAGATTTTCCGATTTAACGGATGATTATATATCATTTTTAAAGAATAACTTTAAGTTTTCCGAAACCCTCTTCCCGGCAGAGCGGAGGGCCGGGCTTACATATCATCCGTATGCCTCGCCCGAAGACTAGGCCGAAGGCATAGCAAGGCACATAAAAAGCTCTTTCATAGCGGGAAGGCTCAGGGACCTCGACTCCGTGGTCGTTGCCTTCCCCCTGCTTGGGCAATACGAGGATACCATCGGACGAGTGTTCAGGAGATACGGAATCCCCTTTACAATGTCCGGGCCTCCGCTTTCCCATACCCGGCCTTTCCGCGATATGTTTTCCATGCTCGATGCCATAGCCGGAGATTATCCGAGGCTGAGTTTTTCGAGCTTTGTCCTTTCCCCTTACTTTGAGGGCATACCCCCCGGGCTTAAGGCCGTCATGCCTGCCATGAGCCTCGGCTCCGGAATCATCAAGGGCAAGAGGCAATGGCTCAAGGAATTCGGGGCGCATGGCGTCCTTACGGAAGGAAGGGGGTTTCTAAGGAGGCTCAGACCCCTTGAATCCATAAAGGGCAAGGGCGCATACAGCGATTATTTAGAGGCGTTGGCCGGGGTCTTTAATTCGCTCGGCTTCATGGCCGGGGAAGAGCTCGATGCCGTAAAACAGGCCGGCCTGCTCGATGAGATAACCGCCGGGCATACGGACCTTGCCGGGTTTACCGAGGGCTTAAGGCACATCTTAGGAAGGACATATGCGGAGGCCGAGCCCGGAGGGGTTTCCGTAATGGACATCGAGGACGCCTTCGGGCTTGAGCCCGGGTTCCTTTATATCGGGGGGCTTAAAGACGGCGATATCCCCTCCATGCCCGAGGCCGACCATCTGATGACCGAGGGCATAAGGGCCAAGCTCGGGCTTACAAGCCTCAAGAGGCATCTCATGCGGCAGGAATTCGTTTTTGAACACCTTGCCGCATCTACCAGGGGCCTTTACCTCAGCTATCCCACGATGGAGGGCGATAAGTCTTTCCTCCCATCGCTTTTCTTAAGAGAGTCCCTCGGGCAAAAAGAAAGGGTCTCCGGCGTGCTTTGCCCGGAGGAGGCCCTGATTAAAAAAGGCTCGGCCTTGGGCGTCGGGCTTTCACGGCATATGGGACAGTTCCTGAGGGTAAAGGGCCTGAGACGGTTTTCCTCCGGCTCTTACATCCATGTCACGGCCATAGACGCATACAGACTCTGCCCGAGGAGGTTTTTCATAGAGCGCGTCCTTGAGCTTAAGCCCCCGGAGATAAAGGATTTCAAGCTCGATGCCCTCACAGTCGGGGAGATGCTCCATAAGGTCATGGAAAGGCTCATCCCCTCTGCCGGAACCGCAGACTACGAGTCCTTCAGGGAAAAGGCCTCCAGAGTAGCCGAGGAGACCATCGAAAGATGGCCCCTCGACGGATACTGGCTGGCCCTCCTTAAAGAATCCTTCCTCGATATACTTCCGGATATATACAAGGTGGAGGAATCCCTCAGGGCCGAAGGGTTTTCCTTCCGGTCCGCCGAACTGAGGGTAAAAGGGGAACCGCTTAAGGGCATTAAACTCCGCGGGAAAATAGACCGTCTCGATAGTGGGGGCAGTGCCCCCTCCCATATTGGAGGCTCGGCCCCCTTCTTAGTCCTCGATTACAAGACGGGCGCGGCCACTCTGAGCAGTAAAGATGTGCTTGAAAAGGGCGCATCCTTACAACTCCTTCTTTATGCGGCCCTGTTAAGGCCGAAGTTCAATGTCGGCAGGGTCGGGCTTTACGGGCTCAGGGATGCCCGCATAAAGTGGCTTCCCAGGGGGCTACGAGCCCCGGCGTCAATGGGGCTACGAGCCCCGGCGCAAGGGCCTAAAAGCGGGCTTGGACTTGACGATTATATCTCCGCGGCCCTCGGCTATATCCAAGACACCGTCGGGCGCATGAGGCAGGGCGATTTCACCGCCATGCCCCTCAGGGAAGGGCAGACATGCAGGCACTGCCACGAAAGGCCCTACTGCCCCTACATACAGGGTGAGGACTGATATGGGAGGCTGGCTCGATACTTCAAAGAGCATGATTATCTCTTCGCCCGCAGGCTCCGGCAAGACCGAGAAGCTCTCAAGGCGCTACATTGCGCTCCTCAAGGCAGGCTCGGATGTCGAGCGAATACTTTCAATCACATTCACGGAGAAGGCGGCCGCGGAGATGAAGCAGAGAATACTCGAAATACTCGAAAAAGAAGACCCCCTGCTTTTCGATTCGATAAAGGGCAAGATCCCCCTCATGAGAATCTCAACCATCCATTCGTTCTGCCTGAGGCTCCTTAAGAGGTTCTCCGTGCAGTTGGGGCTTGACCCGTCCCTGAGCGTGACGGATGAGCTTTCGGCCCGCGCCCTCTGGGCCGAGGCCGTGTTCGAGGCCATCGAGGCCGAAAAGGAAAGCCCGGATAGGTTCTTCCATGCAATGAAGGAGCACGGCATAAGGGGAGGAGATGTCCTGATAAGGCTCCTGAACGAACTCCACGAAAAACGCACCCATATAGAGCTAATGGGGGGCGATATCGGGGGTTCTCCGGTAATCGCAGAGGGCCGTGCCCTCCTTTCCATTTATAGAGACTGCCTCGGAAGATACACCGTAAAGAAGCAGGAAAGGCATCTCTTGGATTACGACGACCTCGAACTCTTGGCATACGAGGCCCTGTCGAGGGACCCCGAGTGGCAGAACATACTTTATGCCTTCGACGAGCATACCGACCACCTCTTAGTGGACGAGTTTCAGGACACGAGCACCCTTCAGTGGAGGCTCATAGACAAGCTCACCGAGGAATGGCGCTCGGGCATGGGCGCAAAAAGGGAAAAGGGCAAGAC
>CAZPPU010000168.1:0-4276 GCA_964588515.1 uncultured Nitrospirota bacterium | reverse complement strand
CGTGGATATTGCCCATATCGGTCTTTGCGGCGATGTCGAAACCGCAGACCATGACCTTGCCCCTGGAGTCTATGTTCAGCCTCTCGAATATGAACGGGCAGGGGATATGTTCTTCCGGAGGAAGGTATGGGGTCGGGTCGGCGGACCTCGATGGGTCGTTTATTCCCCATGTAAGATATTTCCTTTTCTGGAAATTATCCACTATAGGCTCCCAGAACTTAGAAACCGCCTCTATGTCCACGCCTTGCTGATTGACCCCGCTCGCTATGATCTTGGTCGGGCTTTTAAGCTTATTCCTAAGCTCTACCATCCTTTTGACATTTTCAAGCAATACATCCCATTTAAGCCCCTTTCTCACCCTCTCGTAAGTCTCGGGGTTGGCGGCATCCACGCTGAACTCTATCATGTCCACCCCCGCCTTTAAGAGTCTGAGACTGCTTTCTTCGGTAAAGCGGGACCCGTTGGTTATGAGACCCACCTTGGCGCCCGCCTTCTTGGCGTATTCCAGAAGCTCTACCGCCTTCGGATGGAGCATGGGCTCGCCGCCGCCTGAGATTCTCACCCATGCGCCGTACGGCCCGCACTGGTCGGCTATTATCTTGAATGTGTCTTCCTGCATTATCGGCCTGTCCTTATAGTCCTGCCTTATAGCGGAATTCGTATAGGGGCAGTTAGGGCATTGCGCATTACAGATGTACACAAAGGAAAGGACCGCCATCATGGGGAATTCCTGCGCCTCGGTCCTTATCCCGTAGGATTCCTGTTTATGCTCGATTGCAGATTTCTTTTTCACCGTCTTGCCTTTCTGAGATATATTCTGAGATATATATTTTACATATTCAATGCCCTGTTTTGTCAGTCCCTTGTATTGCCTTTCGCTTACACCCTCCCTCAGGAAGCCGCATTTTTCAAACGCCCTCTGCGCAATGGCGTTATCGCTAAGCGCCCATGCCCGGATAGACTTAAGCCCCTTTGCCATAGCGACTCCTTCGATTACATTAAGAAGCCTCGTCCCTATGCCCCTGCCCTGCTCTTTTGCAAAGAATGCGACCTCATTGTCCTTTTGAAGATAAAGGACCACAGCGCCGACGAGGACATCGCCTTCCACAAGCCCCCTCGCCTCTATATCGGAAGTCCTAAGCCACTGCTTGGTCTCATCCTCGCTTACCCGGGATGCGAGCAGGAGGTCGGGATATCTATTTCTCAGACCGACATACTGCCCGATAAAGCGCTCCTCTTTTTTTAAATCTATCGCCCTCATGCTAAATACTTTTCCCACCAGACCTGAAACATCATCAGGTTCCAGACCCTGCCGGCTATGCCGCGGTTGCCCGCATAATAGTCGTCGAGCATCCCTTTTACCCGTGCGATATCGAAAAAACCATGCCTCTTCAAACGGCTTTCGGAAAGCACATCCACGCTGTAGTCCCTGAGCCTATCTACCATCCAGTCGAAGACGGGAAGGACAAAACCTTCCTTCGGCCTTTTCGTGATCCCCTCGGGCAAGACGGGTTCGACCGTTTTTTTCAATATGTCCTTTACATTGCCGTTTTTTATTTTCATGTCTCCCGGAATGGTAGCCGCAAACTCCACGAGCCGCCAGTCTAAAAAAGGCGAGCGGATTTCCACGGAATGCGCCATCGAAAGGAAATCCACAAACGCAAGCACCTGGTCGGGAAACTGCGTGTTCCACTCCATCTCAAGCACCCTGTTAAGCGGGTCTTTCGATGTCAAAGAGCCGAAATGCTCCCTTATAAGAGAAAAGGTGTCTGCATGATTAAGCCCTGCCTTGAAATCCCGCGTAAGGAGCGAACCCTTTTCCTCATCCCCGAAAAAATAAAGACTGTAACGCCACCGTGCCTCGTCGCCGCCTGATTTTTCATAAAGCCCTTTTAGAAACGGGATATCGCAGGGCTTAAAAAGCTCTGCTTCTTCTTTGGTCAGGGTCCCGGCATAGACCTTCTCTTTAAGCTCTTTAAAATGATGCATGGGCCTTGAGACCCTGTGTGAGAGATAACTTCCAAAGAGCTCGTCCGCGCCGTCGCCCGAAAGCGCAACCTTTACATGCCGTTTTATGAGCTTCGAGAGGAAGTAAGTCGAGATAGTCCCTGAAAAAGGCTGGTCGAAGGCCTCGATGACATTGCCGATGTCCGAGACGAGTTCCTTATGGGACATGATGTATTCGTAATGCTCGGTCTTATAAGCCTCCGAGACCTTGCGCGCATAATAAAGGTCCGCCTCTTTGTTCTTAAGCTCGTCCTCATAGCCCAAAGAGAATGTCTTTACCGGATGTCCGGAAAACCGCGTCATTAACGCTACGACGGAGCTTGAGTCCACGCCCCCGCTCAGGTATGCGCCGAAAGGCACATCGCTTCTCATCCTCAGTTTTACGGCATCCTCAAGCAGGGAGATGATGCGCCCCGTTATATATGCCTCGTCATATCCGGTTTCGTTGAACCTTATCGTCCACCACTTATCCTTTTGGAGCCTTCCGTTAGAGAAGGTCAATAGCTCTCCCGGAAGCAGGGAGTGGATTCCGTCGAATGCGGTCAGGGGGGCGGGGATGTTCTTAAATGTAAAATAATGATATACGCCTTCATGGTTCATCCTGCGGATATAATCCGGGTGCGCAAGGATTGCCTTAATCTCGGAGCCGAAAATCAATTTATCTCCGGCTACCGTATAAAACAGGGGCTTAACGCCCATCCTGTCCCTTATGATGAGAAGTTTCTCTTTGTTTTCGTCCCAGAGCGCTATGGCGAACATGCCGTTTATCTTATGCGGGAAATCCAGTCCGTATTCCTCATAAAGGTGGACTATGGCTTCGGTGTCCGAATGGTCGGTGTAAAAGATATGGCCCCTGTCGGCGAGCTCTTTTCTCAGCTCGTAGAAGTTGTATATTTCCCCGTTAAACACCGTCCAGACAGTCTTATCCTCGTTATGTATGGGCTGTCTGCCGCCTGCGAGGTCGATGATGCTCAACCTCCTCATGCCCAAGTTTATTTTTGCGGTTGAGTAAAAGCCGTCCTCGTCAGGGCCCCGGTGAGTAATGGTCCGGGTCATTTTTTTAAGAAGGTCTAAGTCGGATTTTCCGGTAAAGCCGCAGATGCCGCACATCTCAGGGATTCAGAGAATAGTAATCCGCCCTCGCCGACTGCCAGTCCCGGCAGTCCCTGCAGTTTTCGGGCAGGTCCTCGAACCTCCTTGAAAGATGAAGCTCCCTCAGTTCCTTGAGCCTGCCGTCCCATATCTCTTTTAAGGATTGAGTGTTCACATCGCCTGCGATAAACCTTGCATCGAGGTCAACTGCGCAGGTGACGACCTTTCCGGTATCCGTGATGGACATCGTCCGCATCGCCCAGTAGCAGGGCCATCTGTCGGCATTGCCTAAAATCAGGTTCGGCGCGTTTATCTGCCCTGCCCAGCTCACCTTGGGTCTTATCTTTACGGAGGCCCCGTGCTCCGTCCAAAAATTGATAAAATCTTCCTTTTCATCCCTGTTCATGTCCATCTCCACGAACTGGACGAAGACCTCAGGGGTCTTGGAACCGAGAAGCTTTTTTTGCTCGATGAGGTTTATGACATTTTTTACGGTCCTTTCATAGTTTCCGCCCACCCTGACCTTTGCATATGTCTCCGGCTTGAAGGCGTCTATGCCTATGTATATGGCATCGAGCCCGGATTCTATAAGCCCTATGGCGGAGTCGTGGTCGAGGAGATTTGCATTGGAATTGAGGACGACATCCTTAAGACCCTTACCCTTTGCATAGGCTATCATCTCGAAGATGGAAGGCTTTGTCTTTCTCAGTATCAACGCCTCTCCGAAGAAGACCATCCAGATGCGGGTGTCTTTATCGTTTTCGGCCACCTCGTCTATTATCTTTGTGAAAAGCGGCCACGGCATGACGCCCTTTTTCCTCTTCATTTTGCCATGAACGCACATGGAGCATCTGAGGTTGCAATAACTGATGGTGTCTATGAGGACGACCTTCGGGAAACCCTCAGCCTCCTTGAGCCGTCCTTGCGAGCGCTGTTTTTCGAGTATTTGTCCTTTTTGCATTACCCCCCCGACTTACGATTTTAATATAACATAGGGGGCGGGGCTTTGACCATAAAAATTTCAGTGCGAGAGGGGGGAGTCGAACCCCCAAGGGTTGCCCCACTGGATCCTAAGTCCAGCGCGTCTGCCAATTCCGCCACTCTCGCAAAGGTGTAGGTCCAAATGGTGTCCGGGGAAATCGCGCGGGTCATACTTGGTCCTCGGTGTCGCGCTCGA
>CAZPPU010000167.1:0-4278 GCA_964588515.1 uncultured Nitrospirota bacterium | reverse complement strand
ATGGAAGGGAAGTTCCCCATAACCGAAAGCTACGAGTTCCATGACAAAGGGGACGGCTCCACCGAGCTTACCGTAAAAATAGAGTACGAGATTCCCTCTGCAATGCAGAAGATTGTCCCCGAAAAGCTCATGGAAAAACTCAACCAGCTTGAGGCAAAGAGCGTTCTCGATAAGATAAAGACCCTCTGCGAAGCGTAAGGGGGCCGCGCCCCCCTTTCGCCCTTCCTTTAGGCTATAATAGCCTATGAGCCCGACGCTCGGGGTCCTCATAATGATGAACAACTACTTCCACGATGTGGCCACGGCCCTCCTTGGCGCAAGCGGCGTGGCCCTCTGGGTGATGCTCAGGCGTTTCAAGCCCGGCTCGGGCAGGGAGGCCACGGAATACTTTTTAGGCATTTACAAGGCGATGACGGGTGTTGCAAGGTTCGCCCTTTTTTGGATACTCATCGGAGGCGTGCCGAGGACCCTTGCCTACAGGAGTTTCGAGTGGGCCAATGCCGTCGGGCACAGGCAGGTCTCTGCCCTCATAGTCAAGCACATATTGGTGTTTACAATTGTCGGGGGCGGCGTTTACCTCTGGATTAAGGCCAATAAGAAAGTAAAGCTCATCAAGGGCTCGCTCGGGGTCTGAATATGGCAAGGTTCCTCTTGATGGGTGCAATCTTGGGCTTCGTCGGGGGGACGGTGTTTTCGATCGTTTATTTCGGGGCAAGCCAAATCTCCACGCCGATGGCATATGTGCACGAGGTATCGGGCGCAGGGCTCGGAATACTCATCGGCTGGATAGTCGGCCTGTATAAGAGCAGGAGATGAAAAAGGCATTTGCGCTTCTGATATTAGCTCTGGCGCTTCCGGCCTGCGACGGCCTTCCGCCGGAGTTCCCCGCCCCGGACTTCACCCTGAGGGATGTCATGGGCGGAGGGGACATCTCGTATTCGGCGCTCAAGGGCGAGCCGGCGGTCGTGTATTTATTTGCGAGCTGGTGAAAACGCTGTAACGAGGAAATCCCTCTCGTGAAGAGGGCCGGCGAAGAGAAAGGCGTAAAAATAGTGTGGGTCGGGTTTCAGGACAAGGAAGACAAAATCAAGGCATATGCCCAAGGCCACGGTCTCGGCCCGGTGGGCTATGACGAGAAAAATCGGCTCTCCAAACAACTGGGCATAAGATACGGCGCAGGCGCGGTCTTCATAGACAGGGGCGGCACGGTGAGAAAGAGGATCGGCAGGGGCTTCTCCGAAAAGGAATTCAAAGAGGGACTCGATAAAATCCTATGAAAACGCTTTTCATAACCCCGCCTTTTCATGCCGGAGTGGTCGAGGTTGCGGGCAGGTGGGTGCCGCTTTATTTCGTTTACCTTGCGGGTGCGCTCAGGGCCGCAGGGCACAACCCCCTTATCTACGATGCGATGACGAAGTTCGTGGGCAGTCTGGAAATAGAAAAGAAGATAAAAGAGACAATGCCCGACATCGTGGCCACAACCGCAATCACATGCACAAGCCCCGACGCCCTCAAGGTGCTTGAGACCGCAAAGAGGCTAAACCCGGAAACCATAACGATATGCGGGGGAATCCATGCCTCTTTCATGCACGAAGAGATGTTTTCCCTCTCAGAGGCGCTCGATTACATAGTAATCGGCGAGGGGGAAGAGACAATAGTTGAGCTTGTAAATGCGCTTTCAAGCGGGGGGGATGTATCGGGCATAAAAGGCATCGCATACAAAGAAGGAGACAGGGTCATGAAAACCCCGCCCCGGCCCTTTCTAAAGAATCTCGATAATATGCCCATGGCATGGGACCTCCTTGACTGGGGCGACTATACATACTTTATGGCGCCCGGCTCGAGGCTCGGCGCAATAGCCACATCGAGGGGCTGTGACAAGGACTGCACATTCTGCTCTCAGAGGAAATTCTGGCAGGGCACATGGCGGGCGCGCTCTCCGGAGGACCTCGTAAGGGAGCTTGAGGAGCTAAACACCGTCTACGGCGTGGATGTCGTCCTTCTTACGGACGATTACCCCACCCCGGACAGGCAAAGGTGGGAGAGGTTCTTGAACCTCCTCATAGAAAAACACCTGCCGGTTGAGCTTCTCATGGAAACGAGGGCAGGCGATATCATCAGGGACAAGGACATCCTCTGGAAATACAAAAAGGCTAAAATCATCCACATGTATGTGGGCACCGAGGCCACGGAGCAGGAGGCCCTCAATTACATGAAAAAGGACCTCAAGCTGGAAGAATCCAGAGCGGCCCTCGGCCTCCTCAGGGACTGGGGCATAATCACGGAGACATCCCTCATCTTGGGCTTCCCGGAGGACACTCCGGAGAGCATCCAAAGGACGCTTGAGCTTGCAAAGGAGTTCAACCCGGATTTCGCACACTTCCTTGCCATAGCCCCATGGCCTTATTCCGATATCTACGGGGAGCTTGAGCCTTTCATAGAAGTCCGGGACTATAGGAAATACAACCTCATAGACCCCATAGTCAAGCCCAAGCGCATGACGCTTGAGGATGTGGACAGGGCCATAGTGGAGTGCTACAGGGACTTCTACATGGGGAAGTTCCTTGAGATGATCGAGGAAAAGGACGAATACAAGAAGAATTACCTCATGAGGGCGATGAAGCTCATGATGAGCAATTCATTCGTCAAAAAGAAGATGGGCCTCCTCGGAGAGATGCCCGAGGAGATAAAGGCCATACTTGAGTCCGCAATCGGTGGGGCCACGGGCACCTGCGAGGGGCTACGAGCCCCCACGACTGACACGGCGCCAAGCGATATTGGGGAATGACCGCTTTCTTGGGGCTCATCTTTTCCGCGCTTAAGACCGCGGCCCTCTTTCTGACCGCATACGGGTTTCTTTCGGGCGGCCAAAGGCGGGCATTCGCATTTACCGCATTGGCGGCCGGGGTCTTGGGCGCAGGCATCGGGCTTTCCCTCGGTCTTTCGGATGCGCAAAGGGACGGCCTCCAGAAGGCGTTCTTTGCATTTTCTTCGGTTTTTTTATTGCTCGGGATGGCCTTGCCTTCAAGATGGTTTAAGGAAGACATCCCGTGGAAAGGCACATTGTGCCTGCGCCTGTGCCTGTGCCTTTTGGGGGTGTCACTGACACTTTTCCCGTTGATGGGCATTGCTTATTCGTTTAAAGTGGCGGTCGTATCCGGCGGGGCTTATCTTTTGGGGGTGTTTGCTATTGTCCTGATTGCAGGCGGGGTATTTGCGCTCCGGCAGGCATTCAAGAGGCTGAACCCAAGCAGGGTCTTTACGCCCGACGGTCTGGTAGTTGCGCTTGCATCCCTGAACCTGCTTTTGCCCTTGCCTCAGGGGTTTTCGCATCTCGGTTTTGTGACCACTGCCGAGGGTGCGATTGCAAGGTATCTCGTAAAGGTTGTCGCTTCGGGAGCATCGCTTCTTCTCTTGCCGGAGCATGAATTCATAACCACGCCCGCGCAAAGGGTTACCGGATTCTTGAAAGGCCCGGAGGTCTCCCTCACGCTCACCGCGCTCCTTATTCTTCTTCCCCCGCTAATCACTGCGATGAGGGCGATGCTCCTGCCGGAGCCGGACACGGCTCCGCTTCGGGTGGCCGCACAGAAAAGGAAGAAGCTATCGGCATTCAGGGCGGATGTGCTTTTGAGGGCCGCGCCTGTCGTAATCGTCTTAGTCTTTAACTATGCCGTTTTGCATACGGCAAACTTAAGCGCAAACCCTGTTTGGGACCCCGAGCCCGCCCCCTTGATTTCCGAAGGCGGAGAATTAAAGATTCCCCTCGGCGAGGAGGCACGGCCTCCTGCGATGAGGAAATTCTCCGTGGGCGCAGGGGGCGCAAGGATTGTCATATTGACCATGATGAGGCCGGACGGGGAGGTCGTGGCCTGTTTGGACGCATGCGAGATATGCCCGCCGGAGGGCTACGGACAGAAGGGCAATGTCCTCATATGCAAGTACTGTAACACCCCCATCCCGCTTATCACGCTCGGAAAGCCCGGCGGGTGTAACCCCATCCCGCTTAAGTCCGAATTAAGGGGCGATTACCTCGTTATAAAGACGGAGGAACTGATTTCCGCATACGGGGGGGCGGGAAAGAAATTCGGGCAATGGCACTGAGACTGCGGAGATATATCCTCTATGCAGGGCTTGTCATTACGGCCCTCGGCGCGCTCTTAAGCCTCACAATGAGACAAACCGAAAGCCCCGTCCTCATCGGGGGCGATTCGGGCGGGGATATCGGTCTTCTTAAGCTCGAAACGGACATGCCCGGGGAGTATATGACATTTGGAG
>CAZPPU010000166.1:0-4290 GCA_964588515.1 uncultured Nitrospirota bacterium | reverse complement strand
TGCCTGTCTTTATCCAGGAATTTCACGACCTTGTCTTCTATCGAGGGGCAATAACGGGGCCCGACGCCTTTTATCCTTCCGCTATATAGGGGCGAGCGGTCGAGGGAGGCCCTGATGAGCTTGTGCGTCTCCGGGATTGTATATGTCATATAACATGCAAGTTGCGGGTTGGCGATTGCCCCGGTGCTCAGGGAAAAAGGCGTGGGCGGCTCGTCTCCGTACTGAGGCGAGGTCTTTGAGAAGTCTATCGTGCGCGCATCGAGCCTCGGTGGGGTGCCTGTCTTGAGTCTGCCCATCTTAAAGTCAAGCAGTCTCAGGGAATCCGAAAGCCCTTTTGAAGGGAACTCCCCGGCCCTTCCCGCCTCGAGGGTTTCAAACCCTATGTGTATCAGCCCCTTGAGGAATGTGCCTGTGGTAACGATTACGGCCTTCGCCTCATATGCGATGCCGAGCGATGTCAGGACCCCTCTGATTTTTCCATCTTCGACCAAGAGGCTTTCGACCGTCGCCTGTTTTATGTCGAGCCCGGGCTGTGCCTCAAGCGCCTTTCTCATATAAAGCCTGTAGAGGTTCCTGTCCGCCTGAACCCGCAGGGCCCGGACGGCTGGGCCTTTGGAGATGTTGAGCATCCGCCACTGAATGCCCGAGGCGTCTGCGGCCTTTGCCATCTCGCCTCCGAGCGCGTCTATCTCCCTGACGAGATGGCCTTTTGCAAGCCCGCCGATTGCGGGGTTACAGGAAAGCTGGGCGATGGTGTCCAAGTTCATCGTAAAGAGGCATGTCCTCAGGCCCATCCTTGCGGAGGCGAGGGCCGCCTCGCACCCGGCATGCCCTGCGCCTATGACGATAATGTCCCTGCCTATCCCCTGCCCCTTTTGATTTCCTCTTCCCTGAAGAACTTTTTATAGAGGACTTCCCACTCCGGGCTTCCCTCGATTATCTTCCGGGCGTAAGACTGTAGCTTCTGCCTTACGGCGGCATCCATCTGCTCGCCTTTTTTCAGCTCGGATGCAATCACATTTTTCATCGCCCTCCGGAGCTTGCCTTCTTCCTCTTTGGGGGTGAGCAGTTTTTTTTCCATCAGCCCCTTGAGGAGGACATGCGAGAGGTGGGTGACCTTCTCGTCGGAGAGCATCATAGGACGAGGTTCCTTTCCTTAACGAGCTTCTGTTTCGTGAGGTCGAAGAGTCTTTTGTAGTCGAGTCTGCCGCGCTCGATGTCCGTCTCGAATTTTTTGAGCACTTCTCTTACCTCGTCGTTGAGCCTGTCTTCGACCATGAGGTCGTCCAAGATGAGGGCCTCGGTCTCCCTGATGAGGTCTTCCGCCGGTACGAGAGGCTCTATGAGGCCGGAGGAGACGAGATATTCCACGACCTGCCGTGCCATGGGGGGGACCCATGCCTTCGGGATGCGCATTACCTTTCCATGAACGAAAGCAGGGCGATGTTCCGTGCCCTCTTGATGGCGCCGGTCAGCTCCCTCTGATGGAGCGCGCAAACGCCGGTCATTCTCCGTGGAAGGATCTTGCCGCGCTCCGTGATGTAGCCCCTCAGGGTCTTCACATCCTTGTAGTCTATGAAGCTTACTTTTTCCGAGCAGAAACGGCAGAACTTGCGTTTCTGCTGAAACTTCCTGTGTTGCAATCTTCAAACCTCCCTTTTTCGAATATCGGTGCCACGGGCACCTGCGATGGAATTTCAGGGGCTTGCAACCCCTTGCGGAGTGGCCGTGCCACCCCCTAAAACGGCTCTATGTCGGTAATCTCCTCAGGCGGGGTGGTCTCCGTCTGGGGGGCCTGTGGGGTTTCCCGCCTGCCTAAGAACCGCACGGTCTGTGCGACGACTTCGAACTTGCTCCTTTGCTGGCCGTCGGACTCCCATTTGCGCTCCTGTAGCCTGCCTTCGACCAAAACCGGCCTGCCCTTAGCTAAGTACTGGCTTACGGTCTCGGCTTGTTTTCCGAAGGTGACTACATCTATGAAGAGCGTTTCCTCTTTCATGTCCCCTCCGGACTGCGTCTTGAACTTTGAGGACACCGCAATCCTGATAGTGGCAACGGGTGTGCCCTGCGGCGTATACCTGAGCTCGGGGTCTTTCGTGAGGTTGCCAACGAGTATGATGCGGTTATACACCCGCGCCGCCTTCCTGAGCCGCGGGGGCCAGCGCCTGTATTTCCTTCCTGCCCAACTTTACGACCATGAACTTTACGACCGTGTCGGAGACCTTGTAACTGCCCTCGAGCTTCTTTATGAGCTCAGAGGGCGCCTTGAAGAGGAAAAGCACAAAGAAGCCCTTTGTGTGCTTGTTGATTTCGTATCCAAGCTTCCGCCTGCCCCATGAGTCCGCCTTGAGGACCTCGCCGCCGGATGCGGCAATGAGTTCTTTGATTTTCTCGACTGCCGAGGAGACCGCTTCGTCCGAAAGGGATGCGTCCAAGATGACGATGTTTTCGTAAGTGTTCAACCGAAACCTCCTTATGGATATTATAGGGGCTACGAGCCCCTGCAAGTATAGCCCACCCCCAAGGGGCGAGCAAGGAGCTATATTTTATAACATATGCCGCGCCGTTAAATCAAGCCTATGCCCTTGACAGGGGCAATTCGCCTTATTGACTTATTTCTGTCGGCATATATATCCTTAAATATAAGGAGAAAGAAATGCCGAAGGCAATTGAAGCGGTGTTTGAAAAAGGCGTTTTTAAGCCGTTAAAAAAAGTCCCTGCCCGCGAGCATGAAAAATACAAGATTGTCTTCTTGCCGCTTGAAGAATTCCTCCACCTTCAGATCGCAGAGAGAGGCAAAAGCTTCGATTTTCTTGAGAATGAAGATGAAGACATTTATACGCTCAAGGACGGAGAGGCGGTTTGAAGCCGTCAAGTCATGTCCTTGAGCGCGGCGATATAGTTCTTGTTCCCTTTCCTGATTATAAGGAGACTTGGACGAGTGAGTCCCCGGATTCAAAAAGAACTTGATCTCAGGCTCAAGTCCGCAACCGGCCTATCATAAAATAAGAGGATCCACATTTAACGACCCATGGAAACCTATCTTCAAATAAAAATAAAGCACAGCTTTTCTCTTGTCTACAGAGTAGCTTGGAAGAGGAACGAGCTGATATCAAAAAGTGTGTAAAAAGGGTTTAGGCGGTGGTATCCTTCCAGAGTTTGACGAGAACTCAAAAAAGAAGGAGGCACCGCCATGGGAAAGGGTATCACGAGTTATGAGAAGGGGTCGGCCTATGCCCTTGCCCGAAATCTGCCGAGAGAAATCTCCTCTATAATCTCCCCCCGCCCCTCTTTTCCATGAAACTCTATCTCTATTTCAGGGATTGGGTCTGAATTAAGTATTGTGTCCCCAGAATTATTCCAACAGGGAGGGCGGATGCAGTTTGTATGTCCTCCCTTTTTTGACCCTCTTTATCTTCCCCTGTAAGTCGGCAAAATAAAGGACATAAGAAATATCGCCCCTGTCTATATTAGGCATTAGGTTCGGGATGTCTTTCTGTAGGACACCGGGGTTAGACACTATAACGGGTATCACCTGTTCAAGGAGCTTTTTGAAAACCGGGTCTCGTTTAACGAACTCATGGTATTCACTTGTGGCCTCCTGAAATTCCTTTTCATGCCCACTACCCTGATTAGTTTGCTTCCATGATTCCACGCACTTAAGATATTCGACTCTGGTCCTTAAATAGTCCCCGTTCCTTTCGGCCTGCCGTGCCCATTCCAGATGTAATAAGGCATCATCTACCCTTGACATAGTTCCCCCTCTTTAAATGAGTAAAGATACTGAAAAAGCATCCGGAAGGTTTATATCCGGCCAATCTTCTATATATCCATCTCTTTCTAATTCTCTTTTAGAAAGGCTTACCATTGTGCATCTACAGCCAATATGTAACGGCGGGAAAAACTGTGCTGACCGAAGGTCGTCACTACGGATTACCTTATTATGTAGGGATTTGCAGAAGTCACAGGTATGATGGTCGTCTACAGCAACAAAGTTCAGATAAGGACGGGCTTGCACAATAACAGGGTCAAAAACATCCTTAAAATGCCATTGGGAGTATTTAATCATATCCTTCCAGTGCTTAACCAACTTGCTTATCTCCTTGGCAGTAAGTTTGCGCTTTATAGGAATATCGTCATCATCTATATCGTCAACAAAAACGGCCATTAGCTTCTGTCGGATTTCGGCAGGTGGAATTGACCATCTCTCAGGAAAGTTGGGCATTATAACTCCTCCCACTGCTGTCCAAGATAAATTGATGGTGCAGC
Source organism: uncultured Nitrospirota bacterium (assembly GCA_964588515.1). GTDB lineage: Bacteria > Nitrospirota > Thermodesulfovibrionia > Thermodesulfovibrionales > JdFR-86 > CAZPPU01. Next base: position 21 of record CAZPPU010000166.1, on the reverse strand, counting down.
TGTCCTGCTGATAGCACAAGG
>CAZPPU010000165.1:0-4322 GCA_964588515.1 uncultured Nitrospirota bacterium | reverse complement strand
TGCCGGGATTACTTCTAAGGGACAGTTTAGGCGTAAGCCCCCTATACCTTAAAAAGGGTGGGCGGGTGGGGTCAATACCACATCGCCCTGTCGGGAGGCACGCGCCAGTGGATGAAGTCGTACATTATCCCCAGCGGGGCCTTCTCCACGCCCTTAAACCTCTTATGGAGCACGGGCAGGGCGTCGGGCACATAAAGGAATGTGTATGGCTGTTCCTCGGCAAGAAGCTCATGGATTCTATTGTATATCGCCCTTCGCTTTTGAAAATCGAATGTCCGCCTGCCCTCAAGGAGAAGCCCGTCCACCTCGTCGTTTTTGTAGGAGATGAAATTGAACTCCCCTTCTTTAGTCTTCGATGAATGCCAGATGTCGTAGAGGTCCGGGTCCCTCGAAAGCGACCAGCCCATTATTATCGCCTCGAACCTCTTTTTGTCTATGAACTCATGGAGCAGGGCCTGCCACTCAAGGACTTTTATGTTCATCTCCACACCCACCGCCTTTAACTGCTCTTTTATGATCTGTGCGGCCTTGAGCCGAGCCTCGTTTCCCTGATTGGTAAGAACCGTGAAGCCGAATTTCCTTCCGTCCTTCCGAAGGATACCGTCGGGCCCGGGGCTCCAGCCCGCCCCGTTAAGAAGCCTGCGGGCCTTCTCCGGGTCGTACTCCGGGTCAGGGACATCCGGGTTATACGCCCACGACTCCGGCGGGAAAGGCCCGGTAGCCGGTATGCCGAAGCCAAGGAGCACGCCTTTTATTATGTCCTTTTTATTTATCGCATGGCCAAGCGCCCTCCTCGCATCCTTATCCGAAAAAAGCGGGTTTAAAAGATTATACCCAAGATATGCAAACCCAAACGAGGGATACCGGAACTTCTGGAAATAAGTCCTGAAAAGCCGGGTGTCCGTCTGGAGCTTATACTGGGGCGGGGTTAGCCCCATGAAGTCTATGCCCCCGAACTTAAGCTCTAAAAACATCGTAGCCGTATCGGGTATGACCCTCGCAATGTATTTATCCACCCCCGGCCTCCCCTCAAAATATTCATCAAACGCCTCAAGGACTATTTTCTGGCCCGTAACCCATTCCCTGAGCCTGTAGGGGCCCGTGCCTATGGGGCGCCTGCCGTATTCTTCGGATGCAATGTCCTTGCCTTCGAGGATGTGCTTGGGGACGATGCCCATGCCCCATGACTCAAGCGCAGGGGCATAGGGCTCGGAATATAGGACCCTCACGGTATATTTGTCTGGGGCAAGGACGCTCTTTACAGGGCCATAGATACTGCCATAGGGCGTCGGGACCTTAGGGTCCGTGACGGTCTTATATGTAAATACGACATCGTCCGCCGTAAACTCCACGCCGTCCTGCCACTTGACCCCTCTTCTCAGATGGAAGATTATCTCAAGGCCGGCCTTTTTAATCTCCCACGAGGAGGCGAGGTCTCCGGTGATTTTTATGTCCTTGTCGTATTTCGTAAGGCCGTTAAAGACGAGACCGCTTATGTCCCCGGAGGCGGAATCCGAGGCAAGCGGCGGAAGGATGTTTCTTGCATCCGCAAGGAACCCGACGGTAATCGCATTTGGGGCCTTTATCTCCGGCTCCCGCTGACAGGCGCAAAAAACGAGCAAGAGAAACAGTGCAAAATAAAGGGAGACCGGGCGGGACAGTCGGGACACCCGGCTACTTGGCCGGCGGCGCAGGCGGCAGTTGCACAGGCGGCGCAGGCTGTGCGGCCTCTTTCTTAGCCGGGACTTCCTTTATGACGGTCGCCTTCTTTACGGAGGCCACCGTAAGAAGAAGCGAGGTTACCATGAATGTGATCGCAACGATGGTAGTGAGCTTGTTTAGGAATGTTGCGGCACCCCTTCCGCCGAAAAGCGTCTGGCTTGAGCCGCCGAAGGCCGCACCCAACTCCGCGCCCTTCCCGCCCTGCACAAGCACGACGAATATGAGAAAAAGACTAACCATCACATGGATTATCAGTATCAGCGTAGCCATCTATCCTCCTTAAGGGTCATTGACCGTTTATAGCGCGGGGGGCCGTGCCCCCTACTATTTTAGCAAAACTATCGGGTTTTAGGCTTGCCCCGCCGACAAGGGCCCCGTCCACATCCGGGCAGGCCATAAGCCCTGCGATGTTTTCCGGCGTCACGCTCCCGCCATAGAGTATTCTAAAGGCATCGGATGTCCCTCCGTAGAGGGCCTTAAGCTCTCTCCGGATGAACTCGTGGGCCTCCCCGGCCTGTTCCGTAGTGGCCGTAACCCCTGTGCCTATGGCCCAGATAGGCTCGTAGGCGACTACCGTCTTTTGCGTATCTGCGATTTCTATATCGCTGGGGCTACCTGCCCCTATATCCTTTAAGCCCTCTCTTATTTGCCTCTTAAGGACCTCGAATGTCTTCCACGCCTTTCGCTCCTCAATGGTTTCCCCTATGCAGAAAATCACTCCGAGGCCGGCCTTGAGCCCTGCCTTGAGCTTTTTATTTACGGTCTGGTCGGTCTCTCCGAAGAACTGCCTTCTTTCGGAGTGGCCGATTATCGCAAAAACGCACCCCACATCGAGGAGCATTCCGGGCGAGACCTCGCCTGTAAATGCGCCCTTTTCCTCGTAGAAGACATCCTGCGCCGAGAGCATGACGGCCGTGCCCTTAAGCCTCTTACCCACGGCCTCAAGCAGGGTAAAGGGCGGGGCTATGGCGATGTCCACGCCGGATGCGGCCTTGACCGCAGGCAGGAACTCATCGAGGAAGGCCCCTGCCTCGGCAAGGGTCTTATTCATCTTCCAGTTTGCGGCTATGAAGGGTCTTCGCATAGGAGACATTTTACCACAGGCTAAGGTCTTTTGGCTTTTAATTTCGAGAGGGCCTCGCGGGCGTGCTCCTGGACTATGACGCTTTTGTCCGAGGCCGCCCTCTCAAGCGCCCTCACGGCCTCCGGGCCTCCTATCTGTCCGAGGCTCCGCACGGCGGACTTCCTTACGATATAGGAAGGGTCATCGAGGATTTGCGAAAGCGCATGGGCCGCCTGCCTGTCCCCTATCATGCCGAGGGCCTTGGCCGCGGCCTTCCTCACCCACTCGTCGCCGTCCTTAAGGAGCTTTATAAGGTGGGGAACGGCATCGGGCGAGGCGAGCTCGCCCATGGCATAGGCCGCACTGTCCCTAACCGCGGAAGACGGGTCTCCGAGGGCCTCTACGAGAGGCGTAAGAGCGGCCGGGTCGCCCGACTTGCCGAGGGCGACTGCGGCGTCTTTCCTCCGTAGGTCGCTCGGTGATTTCAGGTCTTTGAGAAGTTCTTCGAGATTCATCGCATTTTGCCTGTAACGGATAACTTCCGAGGCTTAAAAATGTAGCGCCCCCCGCACGAATTGCCCCGCGGCCTGCAGGGCGGGCCGGGGACCTAAGGCGCACCCTCTATTTTACCGGACCTTTTCTCCGCGACCTGCATCCTCATGACGGCCCGCTCAAGCGAGGTCTCCGCCCTTCTGAAGTCCACTTCGCCGTCCTTTTTGAGTCTATCTTCGGCGCGTGCCTTAGCGGCCTTCGCCCTTTCGACATCTATGTCCTTGGACTCCTCCGCGCTGTCGGCAAGGACGAGGACCCTGTCATGGCCCACTTCCGCATAGCCCCAGTTGACGAAGAAGAACTTCTGGGAGTTGCCCTCTTTGCATGCGAGCACCCCTATCTTAAGCGTGGTTATGAAGGACGAATGTCCGGGCAGGACGCCGAACTCCCCTTCGGAGCCTGCGGCGGTCACCTCGTCCACATCACTGCCGAAGACAGGGCCGTAGGGGGTGACTATTTCGAGCCTGAGCTTGCCCTCGGTCATTTATTTGCTCCAGCCCAATTTCTTGGCGTTCTCCTCCGCTTCCTCTATGGTCCCGCACATGTAGAACGCCTGCTCGGGCATCGTGTCGTATTGTCCGTCGCATATGGCCTTGAAGCCCTTTATCGTATCGGCGAGCTTCACATATTTGCCGGCCCTGCCGGTGAAGACCTCGGCCACATGGAAGGGCTGGCTCAGGAACCTCTGAAGCCTCCTCGCCCTCGAAACCGTGAGCTTGTCGTCCTCCGAGAGTTCTTCCATGCCTAATATGGCGATGATGTCCTGAAGCTCCTTGTACCTCTGAAGTATCATCTGCACCCTTCTTGCGACCGTGTAGTGCTCCTCTCCGATGACCTTGGGGTCGAGGATCCGGGATGTGGAATCGAGAGGGTCCACGGCCGGGTATATCCCGAGCTCCGTCAGCGCCCTCGAAAGGACGACCGTGCCGTCAAGGTGCGTGAATGCGGTGGCGACCGCCGGGTCGGTGAGGTCGTCGGCGGGGAC
>CAZPPU010000164.1:3561-4323 GCA_964588515.1 uncultured Nitrospirota bacterium | reverse complement strand
TTCTTAAATGAGGCAACGAATCGGTTTCATTTAGATTTCTGATGAGGCAAGTCGCCCCCTTGTCATTGCCGGGCCGGATGGTGTAGAATTTAAGCGGGATGAGAGTCATAGAAGGCGAACTACAGGCAAAGGGGCTTAGGCTTGGAATCGTCGTAAGCCGGTTCAACGATTTCATAACGAGCAAGCTCCTTGACGGCGCGCTCGACGCCCTCCTGAGGCACGGGGCATCCGAGGCCGCAATAGATGTCGTGAAGGTGCCGGGCAGTTTCGAGATACCGCTTGCCGCAAAGAAGATGGCGGAAAAAGGCGCCTACGACTCCATAATATGCCTCGGTGCGGTCATAAGGGGCGCCACGCCCCATTTCGAGTATGTGGCCGCCGAGGTCTCAAAGGGCGTTGCGGCCGCCTCCCACGAGACCGGCGTCCCTATGGCCTTCGGCGTCATAACCTCAGACACCATAGAGCAGGCCGTCGAGCGCGCCGGCACGAAGAGCGGAAACAAGGGCTGGGATGCCGCACTCACCGCCATAGAGATGGCTCAGGTGCTCCGGAAATTAAAAGGCAAAAGGGCGAGATGAAAAAGGCGCTCTTCCTTATGATGGCACTCTTATGTCCTCTTTCGACCGGATGGGCCGAAGAAAACATCCCGGCCGAGGCGCCTTTAACGCAGGAAGAGGCCGTGGACGCAGGCGCCAAGGACGACGCCGTCGTCCCCGCCGAAGACCGGCACGGTGTTTTTGAGCTTGTTTCCTTCAGCTATAA
>CAZPPU010000164.1:0-3551 GCA_964588515.1 uncultured Nitrospirota bacterium | reverse complement strand
TCGACAGGCAGTTTGCGATACTGACTGAAACCATAAAAGAGAGGTTCGCCCTTTACCTCAGGCGCTCCGGCAGGTACCTGAAGCTCATGACCGAAATCATCACGGAGAAGGGCCTTCCCGAGGACATCGCCTTCCTGCCGCTTATAGAGAGCGGCTTCAGCACCCATGCGCGCAGTCGCGCCAAGGCCGTGGGCCCATGGCAATTCATAGCCTCCACCGCGCGCCTCTACGGCCTCAAGATAAACAACTGGGTGGACGAGCGGAGGGACCCGGTGAAGTCCACTCATGCGGCCGCCGAATACCTATCGGACCTTTACGAGAGGTTCGGCTCATGGGACCTTGCCATGGCCGCATACAATGCGGGCGAGGGGAAGGTCGGAAGGGCCCTTAGGAGGACCAAGGGCGAAGACTTCTGGGACCTCATGGGCACCCGGTACCTCAAGCCGGAGACGAAAAACTATGTGCCAAAGTTCATGGCGGCAAGGCTTATAGCCGAAAACCCGGCGGCCTTCGGCTTCGAGGATGTAGCCTACGAGGAGTCCTTCGACTACGACACTGCGCTCATCGAAGGCACCGTGGATATCTCGGTGCTCGCCCGGTGCGCCGGGACTACGCCGGAGGAGATAAGGGAGCTTAACCCGGAACTCCTCATGTGGTGCACGCCCCCGGATGTGAAGGAATACGCCCTGAGGATCCCGCCCGGCGCGAAAGAGGCGTTCCTTGAGAATTTCTCTAAGGTCCCCGAAGGGGAAAGGCGCATACTGACCGCTTATACGATCAAAAAGGGAGACACCCTTTCACGGATTTCAAAAAAGACGGGCATTCCGACCGAGGTTATCCGGGCGCTTAACCCGAGGGCGAAGGCCCGCAGTCTCAGGCCCGGACATGTCCTCCTCCTGCCTCCCTCAAAAGGCAGGGTCCGTACTTCAAGAAGCTGACCCCGGGGGCTCCCGCCTCTTTTTCATCGTCATTCCCGTCCCCGCCGCAGTCTATCCCCGCGAAGGCGGGGACGAGGATAAACTCCGGCGGGAATCCACTATCCCTGTCGTCATTCCCGCGGAGGCGGGAATCCATTTTTTGATTTAAAGAAAACTTGGATTCTCCGGTCAAGCCGGAGAATGACGGAAAAGAATTTTTTCAAGGCTCTCGTGCTTTCCGGGGTCATATGGGGGCCTTGCCCCCTATTATATGATTTATTAAAAAGGCGGGTAGGCCCTCCTTATCTGGACTGCTGGATGGAAGTTAAAATCCCATCATCGAAATGTGGTATCCGGTGTTGGTTTCTTATTCGGTTCGGGATTCCGCCTTGGCGGTGAGGGTATTTACCGCCTCCGCGCCGTCTGCGCCCATGTCTATCGAGTAGTCGTTCACATACATGGCGATGTGCCTTCGTATGACATCATCGCTTAGTTCCTGCGCATGGGCCTTGATATAGCTCATCGGCTCTTCCGGATGCCTCATCGCATACATAACGCTTTCCCTTATAAGGGAGTCCACCTTTTCTATAAACCCCTCTCCGAGCATCCGCTTTGCGATTATCACGCCCAATGGAAGCGGAAGCCCGCTCGACTCATGCCACCACTTTCCGAGGTCAAGGATGCACTTAAGCCCATAATTTTTATATGTGAACCTGCCCTCGTGTATGACAAGCCCTGCATCCGCAATGCCGTCCCGAACGCCGGGCATCACAGCATCGAACCTCATCTCCATGGGGTCTTCCGCAAGCGCCCTGTCATAAAGCCGGAGGAGGAGGTATGCGGTCGTAAGCCTTCCGGGTATGGCTATTTTTTTGCCCCTCAGGTCTTCGATTCCCGTATCTTCCCTCGCAACGACAATCGGCCCCTCGCCCCTTGTCATGGCCCCGCCGGAGCGGAGTATTAGGTAGTCTTTCTTTAGGTATGCATATGCGTGGCAGGAGACCTTTGTTATATCGAGCTCCGCCCGCCGGGCCTTCTCGTTCAGGGTCTCGACATCGAGGAGGGTTTCCTTGAAGCGGAGGCCGCCGGTATCTATCAGGCCGTGGACAAGGGCATAGAAGATGAATGTGTCGTTGGGGCAGGGCGAGTATCCGAGCGTAAGGCGCACCTTTTATGATAACAAAATTCCGGCCTTTATAGTGGTATACTTTTACGTAGGATGAGGTTTCTGCTTTTCATAACTGCGGCGCTTTTCCTCCTTCCGGGCGGGGCCATCGAGGGCTACGGCGACCACTCCCTGTGGGTGCTCGTAAACGACATTAAGGGAGATTTTAAGCGCGACACCGGCATACCCCTCGAACTCCTACCCGAGCTTGCCGTAGGCGGAACGGGCTGTGCAAAGGGAATCCTTCATGCGGCCTCCGGAACCCCGGACAGGCACTTCGGCCTCGTCTGCTGCGGCCTCCGGGAAAATACCGTAAAAGAATACGGCCTTGCGGTCTACCCCGTGGCAAAAGAGCCGCTTTCGATAATCGTAAACGCCAAAAACCCGGTAAAGGGCCTGACCCTGAAAGAGGTGAGGGATATTTTTTCGGGGAGGCTTGTCAACTGGAAGGCCGTGGGTGGGAGGGACGAGCCCATAGTGGTCGTTACGAGGCTCCACTGCAAGGAGCACATCCCCAACTGGTTTCAGATACTTTCAAGCCCTGCGAAGTTCAAGGCAAAGCGGGTGGATGTCGCATCGGAGTTTGCAATGGCAAAGACCGTCTCCGATTTCACTCAGGCCGTAGGGCACCTCGAGATGACGAGCGTAAGGGAGTTTTCCGGCGGCATAAAGGTCATTCCGGTGGACGGCTATCTGCCGACGAGCGAGAACCTCTCCGGGGGCCTTTATCCGCTTTCGACCACGCTTTCCGTCGTTACGAAGGGCGAGGCCGGGCCTCTGGTGATGCGGTTCATAGAGTATCTGAGGAAAAGCCCGCGGGTAAAAAAGGCGATGAAAAAATACGGGATGCGCCAGGTTGAATAAGCCCTCTTTAAGCAATCTCAAATACAGCCGGAAGGTGCTTCTGATAATCTCGGTGATATTCGTTTTGGCCTCGGCCTCGATATTTATCTCCTACAGGGCCTCAAGGAGCGGCCTTCTTAAGGGGCACAGGGAGCATCTCGATACCGCCTCACGGCTTACGGAGGACCTCTTGAAACAGAAAGAGGCCGAGCTAAGAAGGCTCGTAGACCTCTTCCAGAACAACCGGCTCCTCATAGAGTATCTTTACATAGCCCCGGTGTTGGGCGGCGGCAAAGAGCCCGTCCTTGAGATGCTGAGGCCCGTCTATATCTCCCAGAAGATAGACACCCTTGAGCTCTACGACATGAAAGGCAGGCCCGTGGGGGGCTTCGATACCGGCGGGGGCGTCGGGGGCGGGATGTACGAAGGGCCGGACCGCGAGACGGTCAGCGGCTTCCGGCAGAAGGGGACTGCGGCGGTCATAAGCGCCTCCGGCCCCCTTGTTTATGCAGGCAAGACCGCCAGCTATATCGCGGCGGGCAAGTACATGGACGGGGAGTTCCTCTCGGAACTGCGAGGGGTAGCCGGTGTGGAGCTTCTGTTTGTAAGGGGCGATGTCGTAGTGG
>CAZPPU010000163.1:0-4370 GCA_964588515.1 uncultured Nitrospirota bacterium | reverse complement strand
TCAGGATGCCGTTTTCGCCGAGTTCGAACGAGCCTGCCTTAAGGTGCTCCTTAAGTTACGTGGTCTTCGTCTCAAGCTCGGGGTCTATGCCCTTGAAAACAACGCCCTGAGCGTTTTCCCCGGAGGAGACCATCACCTGCCCTAAAACAAACGGGGATGCCGAAAGCACATGGGGGGCGTCTTTTGCCTTATCCATGACGGCCCTCCAGTCTTCCATGGCGCCCGTGTAATCGAGCAGGACGACATGGGCGTTGACCCCTAAGATTTTCTTCTGGAGGTCCTCGTGAAACCCGCTCATCACGGAGAGCACCACAAGGAGGGCCATCACCCCGAGGGCGACCCCTCCCGTGGATATGGCGGTATTGAGGGAAAGCCCCCTATGCCTCTTTTTCGACTTGAGGTAACGAAGCGCAATAAAGACCTTATAGGACATCGAAATCAATTATACCAAAAAGGATATTGCGCGGGATGCCGGATTGTGCTAAAATTGCGCTAAAAAGGTAACAAGGGGGATTAAAGGTTAAAACAACAAAGAAAAGGAGGGGAAGATGAAGAAAAGATATCTTGGGGTGTTTTGCCTACAGATTCTTTTGTTCCTGACGGTCACTGCGGTCGCATACGGTGCGGACTATGCAAACCCCCAGCTCTTGGTTTCGCCCGGCGATATCGAGAAGAATGCGGGCAACTGGGTCGTAATAGACTGCAGGGACATAAAGTACTATCAAGCCGGCCACATACCCGGGGCAATCAGCCTTGGAGGGCCTTGCGCAAAGGTCATGAGGGACCCGACCCTCAGGATTAAGAAGACCGGGGACCTCGAAAAGATGCTCGGAGATGCCGGGGTCGCCACGGACAGGGCGGTTGTCGTCTACGCCGATGCAAAACTCATAACCGGGGCCTCCGTGGCATTCTGGGCGCTTGAGTACCTCGGCCACAGCGATGTCCGGTTTCTTAACGGCGGCATAGAGGCGTGGAATGCCGCGGGTAAACCCCTGAGCGCCACGGATACGAAACTCCCCCCTGCGACATTCAAGGCAAAGGTCGTAAAGAACAGGCTCGCCACAACGGAGGAGGTCGCAAAGATTGCCAAGGGGGAGATAAAAGACGCCACACTCATAGATGCGCGAACGGAAAAAGAGCACAAGGGGCAGGATATAAGGGCCTTGCGGGGCGGCCACATACCCAATACCACGATGCTCCTTCCGCATACGCATTACTATGATGTCCAGACGGGATATATCCACAAAATGGACGACCTCGAACATGAAAAACTCTTCGGCAAGTTAGACAGGGGCAAACGCACCATCGCATACTGCCAGACCGGGACCCGCTCTACCCTTTCATATCTGGCCTTGAGGCTCATGGGCTTCAAAGACCCGGCCAACTATGACGATTCGTGGATAGTCTACGGAAGCAATGTGGATTACCCGGTTGCGGATGAGAACTGGTACGACTATGTGAAGGCAAACGAGGCGATAAAAAAGATAGAAGAGCTTGAAAAGGCGGTTGTGGAGCTTAAGAAAAAGTAGAGGAGGCAAATATGAAAACCTTTCTAGCGCTTGCGACGGCCGTTTTTCTCTTCGGGGCGACGGCCTATCCGATGCATGTGGATGTAAAAGGGCCTGTCAAAGGAAAGATAACGAAGGTCGAGGTTGCGGAGTACGAGATAACCGTAAAGGACGCAAAGGGCGTTGAGACAAAGATACGGACAAAGAGTCTCAACGATTTTACTGTGGGCGATGATGTCGTCATACAAGAAGGAGAGATGAAAAAGGCGGTCAAGCCGGTAACCGGCGTTTACTGACGACTCGGAAAACCGGAGCCCGTTCGGGCTCCGGCGCCCTCCCTTCACGAACCCGCAAAATCCCCGATATGGTAAACTCCTTACTATGAACCTATACCTCATAGACGGCAACTCCTATGTCTACCGGGCATACTTTGCCATCAAGGGCCTCCGGGACTCAAAGGGCAGGCCCACAAACGCAATCTACGGCTTTACAACGATGCTCCTTAAGATTATAAAAGAAAAGAAGCCCGACAGCCTCATCGTCTCCTTCGACCACCCGGCGCCCACGGAAAGACATATCCTCTATGAAGAGTACAAGGCCCACAGGCCCGAATCCCCGGACGAACTCAGACAGCAGATACCGCACATCAAAAAGGTGATAGAGGCCCTGAGAATAAAGATTTTCGAGATTCCGGGGTACGAGGCCGACGACATACTTGCCACGCTTGCCGAAAAGGCGTCCCAAACGGGGATGGATGCCTACATAGTAACCGGCGACAAAGACATGCTCCAGCTCGTCCACGACCGCATAAAGGTCTACGACCCGATGAAGGATGTCGTGTTCGACGAGGGGTATGTCGTTGAGAGGTTCGGGGTGCCGCCAAAGAGGGTCCCGGAGTTCATGGCCCTTACGGGAGATGCCGTAGACAACATACCCGGGGTGAAAGGCATAGGGGAAAAGACCGCAAAGGAGCTTTTAAGCGGGTTTGAAAGCCTCGATGAGCTAATGGCCCACCCGGAGAGGATTGAAAAAGAAAGGCTGAGGAAACTCATCGAGGAAAACACCGAGGTCATAAAACTCAGCCGGAGGCTTGCCGAGATAAACAGGGATGTGCCGGTTGAGTTCGCCGCGGAAGAGTCGCACATAAAAGAGCCGGACTGGCAGGCCCTGCTTGGGCTTTTCAAGGAGTTCGAGTTCACCACCCTCACAAGGCTCATACCCGCTCCTGCCGCACCGGAGACAAAATGCGAAATCATAACAACTGCCGAAAAGGGGGTTCCCTTGACCTTGAGCCTCAAGAAGGACAAGACATCAAGGGCATCGGCATAGCGGATGCAGGCAGGGCTGTGTATATCCCGCTTAATCAAGAGAGGGCGGCCCTCCTCGATGCGATACGACCCTTCATGGAAGACGAAAACAGGGATAAAACCGGCCATGACCTTAAAAAGGCCGTCCTCAGGCTCAAAAAAGAGGGCATCGCCCTAAGGGGAAGGCTCTATGACATCATGGTCGCCTCTTATCTCCTTAACCCCCTCAGGGCCGACCACACCCTCGAAAACATCTGCCTCGAACAGACCGGAAGGTGGCACGGCCACTCCGCAAGGGGCAGGGAGCCCCTGCGCAATGAGGATTTTGAAGCTCAAGCGCAGTATTCCTGCGGAAATGCCGGGCTTTGCCTTGAGCTTAGGGAGGTTCTATTTGAAAAGCTCAAAGAGGCCGGGCTTGAGCATGTGTACTTCGATATAGAGATGCCCCTTATATATGTGCTTTCCGAGATGGAAGATGCGGGCGTAAAGGTAGATGTTAAAAAGCTGAATGCCCTTTCCCATGAACTTGAAACCGGGCTCGATACGCTCAGACAGAGGATATATTTCCTTGCAGGCGAGGAATTCAATATAAACTCCCCAAAGCAATTAGGCAGGATACTTTTCGATGTCTTGGGGCTTAAGCCCACAAAGAGGAAAAAGACCGGGTATTCGACCGAGATGGCCGTGCTCGAGGAACTTTCTAAGGCGCATGAGCTTCCGGCCGAGGTCCTCAACTGGAGAAGCCTTTTTAAGCTCAAGACAACCTATGCGGATGTGCTCCCCGGACTGGTAGACCCCCAAGGGCGGCTCCATACATCGTTTAACCAGACCGCCACTGCCACGGGAAGGCTCTCATCGAGCGACCCGAACCTCCAGAACATCCCCGTAAGGGGGCCGTGGGGCAGGCGCATAAGGGAGGCCTTTATAGCAGAGCCGGGCAATATCCTCATCTCCGCGGATTACTCCCATATAGAACTAAGAATACTTGCGCACCTAAGCGAAGACCCCGGCCTCCGCGAGGCATTCATGAAGGAGATAGATATACATTCGAGGACCGCGGGGGAGCTGTTCGGAGTTGCGCCCTCTGCGGTTACGCCGGAGATGAGGCGGGTGGCGAAGTCCGTAAACTTCGGGATAGTCTACGGGGTTACGCCCTTCGGGCTTTCCGAGACGCTCGGCATATCGAAGGAAGAGGCGGGAAGGATAATAGAAAATTATTTCCAAAGGCATCCGCTCGTTAAGTCCTATATAGAGCGGACGCTCAAGGAGGCAAAAGAAAAAGGCCGTGTAAGGACGCTCCCCGGACGGATGAGGCCCCTGCCCGAGCTTAAAAGCAGGGACGCCACCCAGAGGGCGCTCGGCGAGCGGCTTGCCGTAAATGCGCCGATGCAAGGCACCGCGGCAGACATAATAAAGATTGCGATGATAAATATTTCATCTAAGCTTAAAAAACTTTCGATATCCGATGGAAACAGGCATTGCCTGTGCCTCCTCCTGCTTCAAGTGCATGACGAGCTTCTTTTGGAGTGTCCGGAGGGACAAGAGGAAGAGACGA
>CAZPPU010000162.1:0-4370 GCA_964588515.1 uncultured Nitrospirota bacterium | reverse complement strand
ATAATATTTTGTCGTGTCGCTTGTAATTAAAACCGAGATGCCCGATGTGGGCGCGCCGCGGAGGGGAAAGGTAAGGGACATCTACGACCTCGGCGAATACCTCCTCCGTGTCGCCACGGACAGGGGCTCGGCCGTCGATGTCGTCCTCCCAAATGGCATCCCCGGAAAGGGCAAGGTCCTCACTAAAATTTCTGCATTCTGGTTCGGGCAGACGAAAGACATAATAAAAAACCATCTCGTTGCCACGGAGGTGGAGGACTTCCCCCTGAGACTCCATAAGTATGCCGCACTTCTCAGGGACAGGAGCATGCTCGTGAGGAAGGCCGTGCCCCTGCCGGTTGAGTGCATCGTGAGGGGATATCTTTCGGGCAGCGGGTGGAAGGAATACAGGGAAAAGGACACGGTATCGGGGATAAGATTGCCTGCGGGGCTCGTTGAGTCCGCAAGGCTTCCGGAGCCGCTTTTTACGCCGAGCACAAAGGCCTCCGAGGGGCACGACATAAACATATCCTTCGTGGAGATGAAAGACCTCATAGGGGAAGAGGCCTCCGAAAGGCTTAGGGCCCTGAGCCTCGCAATTTATTCAAAGGCCGCGCTCATAGCCGAGGAGAGGGGCATAATCATCGCGGACACGAAGTTCGAGTTCGGCCTCTCGGAAGGGGAACTGATACTGATAGACGAGCTCCTTACGCCCGATTCGTCCCGGTTCTGGTCCGCAAAGGACTATAGCCCGGGCAAGGGGCAGGACAGCCGGGACAAGCAGATAGTGAGGGACTACCTCCTCGGGCTCGACTGGGACCAGAGGCCCCCGGCCCCGGAGCTTCCCCCCCATATAGTGGAAAAGACGGCCGGGCGTTACAGGGAAATACTCCAGACCCTGACCGGCCGGACCATAGAGGCGAATTGATGTCCGCAAAGACGCTTAAACAGCTTGCCGTCTGCCTTTCCGCCGCCCTGTTTGTATCGTGCGCATCCACACCGGAAGGCGTCCGGATTTCCCTTAACCCCAAGGTCGTCAAAGACCCGGCTGAAATCCAACGGTTCGATAGCGTCATAGCGGGCATAGAGGAGAGGAACAAGACCCTCGAGGACTCGCAGGAATGGCTCAGAGAGGCTTACGCCGGCCTTAATATGAAAAGGCTTAACGATATCCCGGCGCAGGAGTTCGGCGAATACGGGAAGTTCCTCTACAGGGGCGAGGCATACATAGTCATGCACCCGGCCTTCTTCGTATTCTTTGAAAACGACAGGAAGCTCTCATCAAAAAGCGACAAGGAGGCATATCCCAAAAAGAACATCGTGGAGCGGTTCTTCGACAAGTACTACGCCTACGACTTCGGCATGACCGTGATGAAGGAGCAAGAGAGGCTCCTCAGGGATTTCGTCGAGGCCGTATCCACGGAAAAGAGGCTCCTTATCCTCATCGTCCCCAAGGACTACAGGAGCCGCGTGAGTTACGGCTATATAGGGGGGCTCGACGAGTATGCGAGGTATCTAAACGAGATAACAAACGGCTCCGAGTCCGTGCTCTACATGGAGACCAAGGAATTCGAGTACGGCTATATGTCGGATGCGGATATGGGAGTCCTGAAGGGGTTTTTCGGGGCCGTCGGCGCAAAACGGATAATCATAGGGGGCAGTTATGTCGGCAGGTGCCTGAACCATTTTTATTCCTCGATGCGCGGGCGGTTCGACAATGTCTACATCGCGCCCGAAATTGCCGCGGTTTCCCCCGGAGACCTCGACAACAAGTGGGGACGGAATCTCCTTAATGATAAGGGGAGGATAAAGTTCCGGGTGGCGGCCAGAAACCTGAGGGCAAAGGGCGCATACGGGATACCCGTGCTTATGCCGCCCGATATAAGGCCGCTTTACTACTACAGGTTCTATTCGTCTTCAAAAAAATAAGCAAGGGCCTTTTCTGCTATAATTTCGAGGAATGTCCCCGGCGCCTGTAATCAGCGTGGAGCGTCTCGTAAAGAAGTTCGGCCCGATCACTGCGGTGGACGACATCTCCTTCAATGTGGAAGAAGGCACAATCTTCGGCTTCTTAGGGCCAAACGGCGCGGGCAAGACTACGACCATAAATGTCCTTTGCACCCTTCAGGGGCCGACCTCCGGCAGGGCCTTCGTAGCGGGCCATGACTGCACGATGGAGCCGGCTTCGGTAAGAAAGGCCATAGGGATAGTCTTTCAGGATACGACCCTGGACAAAGACCTTACCGCATATGAAAACCTTGCGTTCCACGCATATCTTTATTCCGTGCCCAAAGCGGAGATAAGGCCGAGGTCGGAGGACGCCCTGAGGTTCGTCGGGCTTTACGAAAGAAAGGACGACCTCGTAAAGAAGTTCTCGGGCGGGATGAAAAGGAGGCTTGAGGTCGCAAGGGGGCTCATCCACAAGCCCCGTGTCCTGTTCCTCGATGAGCCCACATTGGGCCTCGACCCCCAAAGCAGGGCGAACCTCTGGGAATACATAGTCCGGCTTCCCGAAAGGCACAATGTCACGGTATTCATGACCACCCATTATATGGAAGAGGCCGAGGTCTGCGAGAGGATAGCAATCATAGACAACGGCAAGCTCATAGCGGAGGGAAGCCCGGAGGAGCTTAAAAAGACCGTGGGCGGCGATGTTGTATACCTGAAGACCAAAGACAACGCCAAGGCAAGGGCGGAGATAAAGAGGCTCTTTAAAATAGAAGCGCAGGAAAGGGACGGGGAGCTTTACCTCACAGTCCAAAGCGGAGACACTTACATCCCCCTCCTGATAAGCGGGCTTGCCGGAACCGTGGAGAGCGTTAGGCAGGAGAGGCCGACCCTGAACGATGTATTTTTAAAGTTCACCGGTAAGGCCATAAGGGATGTGGAGGAGACCGAGGCGGGCACTATAAAGGAAGAAGTCAGGGCATACAGGAGAAGGCATTAAGGGGGCTACGAGCCCCGGCGGCAGGCACGGCCTGCCACGGTTAGGAGAGTGTTTTGGAATTCAATGTCGTATATGTAATCGTCCTTAGGGAGTTTAAGAAGTTCGTGAGGGAGCGTAGCAGGCTCATCTCCATGCTTGCCCGTCCCCTTTTCTGGCTCTTCTTGGTCGGCGGGGGGCTTTCGAGGCTCGTAAGGCCGGAGGGGGTTTCCTACACCCAGTTCATATTCCCCGGGATATTGGGCCTCACGGTGCTTTTCAGCTCGATGTTCTCCTCGATATCAATCATCTGGGACAAGGAGTTCGGGTTCATGAAGGAGATTTTAGTTGCGCCGGTTTCGAGGTTTTCGATAGTCGTGGGGAAGGCCCTCTCCGGCACGGTCGTCTCCTTGATTCAGGCGGTGGCGGTGCTTCTTTTTTTCCCGTTCTTAGGGCTAAAGTTGGGGGTGCCGGAGATTTTGGCGGTAATACTTTTATGCGGCCTCGTATCCTTTTCAATCTCGGCCTTCGGAATAGTGCTTGCTACTTTTTACGAAAGCTACGAGAGCTTCACCGTCATAATGAACTTCATAATCATGCCGATGTTTTTTCTTTCCGGGGCGATGTACCCGGTAAAACTCCTGCCCGGCCCGCTTAAGCTTGCGGCAAAGGCAAACCCTCTTACATACGGGGTGGACGCCCTCAAGCACATACTCACGCCGGTGCGGACAGGGCCGATGAGCCCGGACTTCCCGCTTGCTCTGGACCTTGCGGTTATCGCAGGGCTTTCCATAGGGTTCGTCGTCTTAGGGGCAAGGTTCTTTGAGAGAAAAACCTAAAACAGACCTTGCATTTCTGCTATAATTTTTTGTAGAATGATTGGTTTACTAAAGGGAGGACATCTGAAATGTCCCGGATTACCGTTTTGGGGAGGTACGATGCGATACAGGGTGCTTATTGCCGTTTCCTTTTTGCTCGTCATCTTATTCCCTGTCCTTGCCATGGCCGATGGGTGTCTCATATGCCATGGCGCAATGAAAGGCAGGATGGAGGGCAGGAAGGGCTTTGTGGTCGATGTCAATATCGATTCGGAGAAGTTCTCGGAAAGCAAGCACGGAGCGCTCGACTGCACCGGGTGCCACCTGACTTACAAGGCCCAACCGCACGAGCCGGCCAAAGAAGCGGAGGTCCCTGCCGAGGTCGCAGAGCTGATGCCGGGCACATCCCTTAAAGGCAAGACCGACCCGGTGGCCCTCGGCGCATGCGTAGGGTGCCATCCCGACATCTACGACGGACTCAAGGAGAGCGTCCATGGCCGTAACATCTTCAGGAAAAAGCAGACGGACGGGCCCCTCTGCCTCGACTGTCACGGCAACCCCCACTACATCGTGTCCGCCTCGGATAAGAGCTCGCCCGTAAACCACGCAAATGTCCTCCGCACATGCGGCAGGTGCCACGAGGAAAAAGA
>CAZPPU010000161.1:256-4439 GCA_964588515.1 uncultured Nitrospirota bacterium | reverse complement strand
AATGCAACTGGAGTCCTTCCTACTTCAACGAAAGGAAGGGACAATGTCAAGGGGCCATGACCGATGTCATGCAATAAAGCGGCAAGTCGAAGGTTAACGATGTCGGATTTGGACAGGCCCCAATCCGTCTTAAATCTATGAGCAATTCTTCTCGCAACATGCATAGCTCCAATCGAATGGTCAAATCTTGTATGATGTGCTCCCGGATAAACCAGATTAGCCAAGGCAAGCTGATGAATTCTCCGGAGGCGTTGAAAAACAGGCGTGTTAATAATTTTTACTTCTAAAGGAGACCTATCAATTAGGCCATGGATTACATCTCTGATTTCGTATTTATGCACACCCGATTCTACTATGAAAGAGTAGCCTTTTTGTAAATGTCAGAATAGCTGAGTCTAAACAGCAGGGGTTCCCCCCCCTTATATCCCCCATCTCCAGAAGGAAATCGTGATAAGCGCTAAAAATACGAGCGCAAGGTTCATATAGGCGATGAAGTAAAACGCCTTCTGGGCCGGACTGAAGGGCGGCTTGAGCGAGGCATCGAATGTGCCCACTGTCTTTAAGCTCTCTAATTTCTCCTCTCCGTGGGGGGCCTTTGTAAGGGCGTCCGTGAGGTCGGCTCCGGAGGGGTGTTTTACATGCATTCCGTTTTTCCATAGTTTGAGCCCTGCGACATCATAGACCCTGCCCTTAAACGCTATATAAGCAGGCCTGCCTTCTTTCCCATCGAACCCCGAAAGGGTAACCGGGTCGAAGACTCCGTCTTTGGGATGCTCTGTTTTCCCTCTTCCCTGCTTGAGCTTGGGGCCGACGACCGCTACGGCTACCGCCGCTGAAGAGACCATCACGAGATATAAAACAATCTTTATGGAAAGCACAATGCCCCATCCGCTTTCCCAGAGCACATCGAGACTTCTTATCCGCGACACCGTAAGGAGAATGCCTGTTACACCCACAAGCGCCATCGAGACGAGCCCCAAGACCATCTCCCCCCGCGGGAGGCCCTTTGCGGCATAGGCGGGCCTTAAAAGTATGTGGACATAAAGTAGGGTCCCAAACCATAGAAACGATGCCGTCACATGGAGCGCCCCGATTAGAAGCCTTACGGGTTTCCTTATCGGGCCTAAGACCCTGAAGCCGCCTTCCGGTGGCCACTTGTAGCCGGATGCCGCATACTCAAGCCCGGTCTCCGTAAGCGCGCCCCCTTCTACGGCGGCATGACAGGTCTTACAGCCCTGCCCGCTCCTTTCGGAATACTCCGGAAGCGCCCATGCACCCGATGCAAAAAGGCAGAGGACTATCAGCAATATCGCAGGGGCTCGCAGCCCCGCCCTGAGAATGTTCATATCGAGATTATAGCAGAGTGGCCGGGGGGGAAATAATTGAGTTATAATACTCTATCTTGGGCAAGGTCATAGCCATAGCCAACCAGAAGGGCGGGGTTGGAAAGACCACCACGGCCGTCAACCTCGCCGCCTCGATTGCCCTTGCGGATGTGGATGTCCTCCTCATAGACTCCGACCCGCAGGGAAACGCAACCGCCGGGGTCAGCGACCCCCGGCATATTGGGGTTACGAACCCCTCCGATATTGGGGTTGGTGGCACGGCCACTCCGCAAGGGGCCGATGGCCCCCGCGGGGCCCTTTACGATGTCTATGCCGAAAGGGCGGCCATGGAAGAGGTCGTAAGAAAGACCCAGGTAGAGCGCCTGAGCCTCGTGCCCTCAAGCATAGACCTCTTGGGCGTGGAGATAGAGCTTGTGGACAGGGAAGGCAGGGAGGGCATCCTCAAGGAAAAGCTCCGGCCCCTGAGAGAGAGATTCAGGTATATCTTCATAGACTGCCCGCCTTCACTTGGGCTTCTTACGCTTAACGCCCTGACTGCGGCGGACTCCATCTTAGTGCCCGTCCAGTGCGAGTACTACAGCCTCGAGGGCATAGGGCTTCTCACAAAGACCCTGAGCCTCATAAGGAGCTCGTTCAACCCCGGGCTCGATATCGAAGGGTTTCTTCTTACAATGTATGACGGAAGGAACACGCTTTCCCGCCAGGTCGAAGAAAACATAAGGGGGCATTTCGGCGGGAAGGTCTATAATACCGTGATTCCCCGGAATGTCGCGCTTGCCGAGGCCCCGAGCCACGGAAAGCCCGCGCTTCTTTACGATGCGCGCTCAAGGGGCGCGCAGAGCTACCTCAGCCTTGCAAAGGAGATGCTGAATGAAAACGGCGCTCGGACGGGGCCTTGAGGCCCTCATCCCCAAAAGGCATCAGGAGATAATAGAGCTCGACATAGACCGGATAATGCCCGGTGCGCTACAGCCCAGAAGGCACTTCTCCGAGGAATCCCTCAAGGAGCTTGCGGCCTCCATAAAGGAAAAAGGCGTGCTTCAGCCCGTGCTCGTCCATAGCGACGGAAAAGGCGGCTTTACCCTCGTGGCAGGGGAGCGGAGGCTCAGGGCGTCGAGGCTTGCAGGCAAAAAGACCATACCCGCGGTCGTCAGAGACACATCTAACGAAGACTCCCTCGAAGTGGCGCTCATCGAGAATATCCAGCGCGAAGACCTGAGCCCCATCGAGACCGCACAGGCCTTCCAGAGGCTCACAAAGGACTTCAGTCTCACGCAGGAGGAGCTTTCGGAAAAAGTCGGCAAGGAAAGGGCCACGGTCGCAAACTACATGAGGCTCCTTAAACTGCCTGACGAGATAAAAACGCTCGTTGACGAGGGCAAGCTCACGATGGGCCATGCGCGGGCCATAC
This sequence comes from uncultured Nitrospirota bacterium, assembly GCA_964588515.1. GTDB lineage: Bacteria > Nitrospirota > Thermodesulfovibrionia > Thermodesulfovibrionales > JdFR-86 > CAZPPU01. The sequence continues at coordinate 1,682 of CAZPPU010000161.1, read as the reverse complement.
TCTCCATCGAAGGCAGGCAGGCGCAGGTCGAGGCGGGAAGGGCGATACTCAAGAGGGGCCTGAGCGTAAGGGAGGCCGAGGCCCTCGCAAAAAAGCTCGCCTCAAAGCCCTCGGTAAAACCCCGGAGGAAAGACCCGCAGATAGCCTCGCTCCAGGACAAACTCATCAAGAGCCTCGGCACGAAGGTCAGGCTCAGGCATTCCGGCAAGCGGGGCAGGATAGAGCTAGAATACTACAGCCTCGAAGAGCTCGACCGGCTCTTGGATATATTAATTCGGTAAGGGTTTGATGGTAAAGTAAAAGTATGCTCCCTTATAAGCGCTCAGAGAGGGTAAGACAGCTCCTCAAGGAGGAAACGGCCGACATCATCATGCACCGGGTGAAGGACCCGAGGCTCGGCATGGTCTCGGTCATGGATGTGGAGGTTACCGAGGACCTCAAGTCCGCGCGGGTCTATGTGAGCGTCTTTGAGGAAGAGGAAACGCCTATTGCCATGGAAATCCTGAATTCCGCAAAGAGTTTCATACGCTCCGAGCTTGCAAAGAGGGTGAGGATGAAGTTCATCCCCTCGCTCGAATTCAGGCTCGATACCACGGTCCGGTACGCAAGCAGGATAGAGGGCCTGCTTAAGAAGCTGAGGGAGGAGCAGGAGTGAATACGCTCAAAGACATAGCCGGATACATAAAGTTAAAAGACCCTTTCCTCCTTGCCACCCATGTAAGCCCGAAGGGCGATGCCTTCGGCAGTGCGATTGCGCTTTCGATGGCCCTCGATAAAATGGGCAAGACCTCGCTCGTTTACGACAGGGACCCGGTGCCGGATTTCTACGCCTTCCTCCCCGGATGGCAGAGGGTGCGAAACAATCTCGCCGGTCTGAGGACGGAAGACTATAACCTCATCCTCCTTGACTGTAACGACCTCGAAAGGGCCGGACTCGAAGGGAAAACCTTCAAGGACACCGCGGTCATAGACCACCACATCACCGGCAGGGACTTCGGCAGGGTCAGGTGGATAGAGCCCGCAACCGCGGCCACGGGCCTCATGGTCCACCGCCTTCTTAAGGAGCTCGGCACGCCCATTACAAAAGACATCGCGGTCAACCTCTACACCGCAATAGCCGTGGACACCGGGATATTCAGGTACGGGAATACAAGCCCCGAGGCCCTCAAGTCGGCCGCGGAGCTTGTGGAGGCAGGCGCAGAGCCGGACATGGTGGCCGAGGGCCTGTATGAGACATGGTCCGCCGGAAGGTTCATGCTCTTTGCGAAATCCCTGAATGCCATCGAGTTCAGAGACGGCGTGGCGATTACGGTAGTCACAAAGAAGATGTTCGATGAAACCGGCACGACCTCATCCGATACCGAGAACTTCCCCGGATATGCGCGGATTGTAAAGGGCGTAAAGGTCTGCGCCCTCTTTAAAGAGA
>CAZPPU010000161.1:0-246 GCA_964588515.1 uncultured Nitrospirota bacterium | reverse complement strand
CGACCCCGGCACATGGAAGGTGAGCCTCCGGTCGAGGAAGGACATAGATGTGGCTTCCGTGGCCGAGGCCTTCGGCGGGGGCGGGCACAGGAACGCCGCAGGATGCACCATCAAGGCGGACATCGAGAGCGCAAAGGAACTCCTCCTGAAAAAGGTTAGCGGGATATGATATTATTTGATATTATTTTCTGCGGGGCTGTAGCTCAGTTGGGAGAGCGCTTGAATGGCATTCAAGAGGTCGTCGGT
>CAZPPU010000160.1:0-4450 GCA_964588515.1 uncultured Nitrospirota bacterium | reverse complement strand
GCACGGACACATATATAAAGGGCAACGACATAGTGCTCACGATAGACGAGGCCCTTCAGTTCTTCGTAGAGGCCGCGCTCGACGATGCCGTGACGAAGTGGCGGCCCTCGCATGCCACTGCCGTCGTCATGGACCCTTATACCGGCGAAATCCTCGCATTGGTAAACAGGCCGGCATTCGACCCGAACCGTCCCTCGGATTATGCAGTCTCCGAGAGGCGCAATAGGGCCATAACGGACCTCTTCGAGCCGGGCTCCACATTCAAACTCGTCATGGCGGCCGCCGCCCTCGAAGAAGGAATCGTAAACCCCCAGACGAGATTCGACTGCTCCAAGGGCTCGATAAAGGCGGGCAAATGGGTCATACACGACGACCACAGGCAAGGGGTCCTCACATTCAGGGAGGTCATTCAGAGGTCCTCGAATGTCGGCAGTGTAATGACCGGCTTTAAGCTCGGCCCGGAAAGGCTCCGGAGATATGCCGTGCGGTTAGGCTTCGGCGAGCCTACGGGCATAGACTTGCCGGGAGAGGCCAAAGGCCGGATAAGCATGGGCAGGAGCGAGGCGGACACTGCGGTCCTTTCCATAGGCTACGGCGTGGCCGTCAGCGCCATACAGGTCCTCCGGGCATACTCGGCCATAGCAAACGGCGGCGTGCTCGTCACCCCGCATGTCGTCTCCGAGGTGCGGACGCCGGAAGGCGATACGGTGTTTTCGTTCAAGCAGCAAAGCGGGCGGCGGGCAATCTCGGAAAGGACCGCGGGCGTCCTCAAGGAGATGCTCATATCGGTTACGGACGGTGAAGGCACGGCCCCGATGGCCGCGGTGGACGGAAACCGCGTGGCGGGAAAGACCGGCACGGCCAAGATGCACAACCAGAAGGGGTATTCCGGCGATAAGTATGCAAGCACATTCGTCGGGTTCGTCCCTGCGGACAACCCACGGCTTGCAATCATAGTCGTGCTTTACGAGCCGAAGGGCGCACACCACGGCGGAACGGTCTCGGCGCCCGTATTCAGGGAGATTGCGGAAAAGAGCCTCGCCTATCTCGATGTGCCGCGGGAAGACCTGTATACATATGCGGCGGCGGGCGGAAATTAAATGAAGCTCGGAACTCTTATAAAAGACATGGAAACGATTGAGGCGACCGCAAGCCCGGAGGCCGATATCTCCGGGCTTGAGTACGATTCAAGAAAGGTCTCCCAAGGGGACCTCTTCGTGGCCCTCAGGGGCGCTCATACGGACGGCCATGCCTTCATACCCGCCGCCTTCAAACGCGGGGCAGTGGCGGTGGTCTGCGAAGAAAGGGCCGATGGCCCTATCATCAGGGTGAGGGACACGAGGGATGCGCTTGCCAGGCTTGCGGACAACTTCTTCGGAAGGCCCTCGGAGGCCCTCACGGTCATCGGCATAACAGGCACAAACGGAAAAACCACGACATCCTACATCATAAAGGCCATATTGGAGCACACAGGGGAAAAGACCGGACTAATAGGCACTATAAATTATCTCATAGGCCAAAGGGCCCTCCCGGCCCCGCACACCACGCCGGAGGCATTGGAGTTTCAAGGGCTCCTCGGCGAGATGCGGGCATCGGGCCTCACGCATGTGGTTGCCGAGGTCTCCTCTCATGCCCTCGCGCAGAAGAGGGCCGATTATACGAGGTTCAGGTATGCGGTATTTACGAACCTTACGAGGGAACATCTCGATTTCCACGGCGCTATGGAAGACTACTACCTCGCAAAAAAGAGGCTCTTTCACGAACTCCTGAGAGGCACGGCCGTGATAAACGCCGACGACCCCTACGGAAGGAGGCTCCTCGAGGGGCAGGGAGCCCCTGCGATATTGGGGCTTACCGTCCCTGCCCTCACATACGGCCTTGCGGACGCCGATTTGACGGCATCCGGTATCAAGGAATCGGTAAACGGGGTCTCTTTCGCTTTGAATTATAAAGGTCGAAGATACGGCATAGAATCCCCGCTTTTAGGCATTCCCAATGTTTATAACATACTGGCCTCTCTGGCGACTGCGGTTGCAATGGGAATCCCCCTCGATGTGGCTGTGGAGGCGGTCGGGCAAAGGGGGCCGGTGGCAGGGAGGTTCGAACGGGTGAGCCTCGGGCAGGACTTCCTCTTAATAGTCGATTACGCCCACACGGAGGACGCCCTGAGGAGGCTTATCCAGGCCGTGAGGGGCTTTACAAAGGGCAGGGTCATTACGGTCTTCGGATGCGGAGGGGACAGGGACAGAGGCAAGAGGCCGCAGATGGGCAGGGCGGCAGGGGAGTTGAGCGACCTTGTGTTCGTCACATCGGATAACCCAAGAAGCGAAGAGCCGCTTGAAATCATAAGGGAGATAACCGCCTGCATGAACGGCAAAAACTACCATGTCATACCCGAAAGGCGGCAGGCCGTCCGGGCGGCGATAATGGAGGCAAAGGCAGGCGATGCCGTCCTCATCGCAGGCAAAGGGCATGAGGACTATCAGGAGATTAAAGGGGAGAGGCATCCCTTCAGCGACAGGGTAGAGGCCGAGGAGGCGATAAAAGAAAAACTGTGCTTGAGCTAAAAGACATACTTAAGGCAACGGGCGGAAGACGCATCTACGGGAAGGTAGACGCCTTCAGCGGCGTGGCTATAGATTCGAGGACCATAAAAGAGGGCGAGCTTTTCGTTGCCCTCAAGGGCCGGAACTTCGACGGCCACGATTTTCTCAAGGACGCCCTGACGAAGGGAGGCGGCGCGCTCGTAAGCATCCCGCCTGCCGTGCCCTTAAACGGAAAGGCAATCATACATGTGGGCAATACCCTTAAGGCCGTTCAGGACATGGCCCGTTACATCAGGATGAAGTCCGCCGTCCCGGTCATAGGCATAACGGGCACAAACGGAAAGACCACGACAAAGGAGATGACCGCATCCATATTAGGCACGAAATACAGGGTCCTTAAAAACACCGGCAACCTCAATAACCAGATAGGGCTCCCGCTCAGCCTTATCGGGCTTGACGGCCAACATGAAGTTGCGGTCCTCGAGATGGGCGCAAGCTCGCCCGGCGATATAAGAGAACTCTGCAGGATTGCCCTGCCCGACTTCGGAGTTATTACGAATATAGGGCACGCCCACATCGAAGGGTTCGGGAGCCTCGAGGCATTAAGGAGCGCAAAGTTAGAGCTCCTTGAGACCGTAAAGACCGTGTGCGTCAATGCCGATGACGGCTTTCTCCTTGAGGGCCTAAGGGGATATGAAGGCAGGGTCGTAAGATATAGCGCAGGCGCCCCTTCGGATGTCTATGCAAGCGATATCACACTCGGCAAGGGCTCGAAGTTTCTGCTTCATAGCGGGGACGGGGGGGACTCCGTAGAAGTGAACCTCAAGGTGGCCGGGCTTTTCAATATCTATAACGCCCTTGCCGCATCCTCCGCGGGCCATGCAATGGGCATCGGGCTTGAGGGTATGAAAGCCGGGCTTGAGGTCTTCGAGGGCGTGCCGATGAGGTTCGAAGTCAAGTCCGTGGACGATGTCGTTTTGTTAAGCGATGTATATAACGCAAACCCGGCCTCTATGGAAGAGGCCCTGAAGGAGCTCGTAAGGCTCAAAGGCAGGAGGGCCGTTGCGGTCTTAGGGGACATGCTTGAGCTTGGCCCTTACGGGGAGACCGCCCACAGGTCTCTGGGCGAGCGCATGTCCGGGCTCGGCGTGGATTTGTTCATCGCAGTGGGGCCCCTCATGGCTAAGGCCGCGGACGCCTTCGGCGGCGAATGCATAAGGACCGGCAGTGCGGAGGAGGCGGGAGGCGCCCTCAAAGAGCGGCTCGGGGAGGGCGATACGGTCCTCGTGAAGGGCTCAAGGGGAATGCGCATGGAAAAGGTGCTTGAGAATGTTTTATAAACTCCTATACAGCCTCCATGACATGTATTCGCCGTTTAATGTATTCCGGTACATAACCTTCAGGACCGCCCTTGCCATCCTTACTGCGGCCGTCATTACGGTCGTCCTCTGCCCTATCCTTATAAGGGCGATGAGGAGGTTGAGCGTCGCCCAGCAGATAAGGGACGACGGGCCAAAGCGCCATGAGGCAAAAGCGGGCACCCCGACGATGGGCGGCCTCGTGATGATAGTCGCCATAGCCGCGGCGGCGCTCTTATGGGGAAACCTCGAAAACACCTATATGCTTATGATGCTCCTGAGCATCATCGGGTTCGGCGCGATAGGTTTTGCGGACGATTACCTGAAGCTTGCGCGGAAGGACTCAAAAGGTCTCCGTCCCTGCTATAAGTTCGGGGCGCAGGCGCTCCTTGCGCTCGGCATCGGAGTTTTCCTCTACATGAACCCGGAAGACCCGTATGCCTCGGTCCTCAGCGTGCCGTTTTTCAAGAAATGGCTCATCAACATCGGGCGCCTTTACATACCGTTTTCCATTGTAGTGATGGTCGGCGCATCGAATGCCGTGAA
>CAZPPU010000159.1:0-4462 GCA_964588515.1 uncultured Nitrospirota bacterium | reverse complement strand
TCTTTAGAGATAAAGGGCCCGAAGCTCGCTTTCCGCCCTTTCGATGCGGTGGTATCTCATCGGCATCTTCTCTTTAAGAAGGAAACCGCTTTTTACGCCCCTGTCGGAAAGGTATTTGTTGCCCCTGACCCCGATGTCTTCTATAAAGTCCCGTTCTTTGACCTTCACCCTTACCGTGCCGTCGTCCATGGCCGTAACCGAAAGCTCCTCGAAGAGCCCCTTAAGGAACGCCCTTTTTATGCCCCTCCTCAAGGAATCCGGCTCGACCGCGCCGCCCTCGGCGAGGTCAAGGAGATAAAGAAGCTCGCTTTTATCCATGGAGTAAAGACCTTCGACCTCTATCTTCGTTATCCCGGTTTCCGAGGCGAAGACGGAGGACGCAAGGGTTGCGATAATGAAAAGCGCCGCGAGGGCGCTTAGAAGCCCGCCTGCCCGGTTAAGTCCCATGCCTGCGCCCTTCATTCGAACCTGAACCTGAATTTGATATCCCCGCCGAGGCTTCCTCTTTCGTCCCGGACGCCCACGAGCGAGACATTCCCGGAAAGTATGTATTCGAGGTTGAGGACCTGCTCTTCGGAAGTGCCCACGGTGCTCGAATAGGTTACGAAGAGTTTTTCTCCGAGGAGTTTCTTTGCGACCGTCAGCCTCGGGACGACCGCACCCGTGGACTTCGAGACATAGGGGTCTATCTGGACCCTGTCGAGCCCTGTGATATCCTTCAGCCTCTCCTCGATGACATCCTGATACTTGCCGGTAAGGAACGATGCGGCCTCCGCCGCGGTAATGCTCCCCTCAAGCCCGTGGAGGTCTTCCCCAAAGTCGCCTACGGTGAGGAGGCCGAGTATTTCCACTTCGGCAAGCGGCGGGTCCGAGCGGAGCGTGAGGTCGAACCTGTCCGTGTGGCCGTCGAGGCTGAGCCAGAGGTGGTAGCCCTTTGCAAAGGTTTCCGCCACTATTACGAAATAGGGGCTCCGGGGGTCTGCGTAATCCGCGGTTGCGCTTACAATCCGGAACTCGTTGTTCCTGAAAAAGACCTTCCCTTCCTTGGCCTCCACCCGCCCGAAAAAGAGCGGGTTTCCGACCGTCCCTCTTACGACCATCTCGGTCTTGAGGGAGGCCCTCGCTATGTTGTTGTCTATCGTGATGTTTTCGTCTCCGTAGACCTTCACATTAAGGTTTATCCTGTCCACCCATGTGGCGGTCTTGGGGAGTTCCTTTTTCCTCGCACTCATCAGCCAGCTTTTCCACTCCACACGCTTCCTGTAGCGGGCCCTGTTGATGGAAAGCTCCCCTGCGATGCCGTGCGCCTCGGGCGTCCCTTTAACTACGAGGTTGCCGCTTATGTTGGCGGTGAAATCCTTCGCCGGAGAGACGGTGATGTTTTCAAGCGCCGCATCGAGGTAAACCCTCTCCGGTCGCCAGCCCTCTAAATAGACCGCGCCTGTCATGACTACATCTCCGCCGCCGAACTTCGCCCCGAGCCTCTGTATGACGACCTTGTCGCCCTCGGCGTAGAAGTAGCCGTTTACCGCGGTCAGATGCTGGGGAAACCCTTTAAGCGCAAGCGCCCCTCCCGTAATGCCGAAACTGCCGTTTATGAGCGGCCTCTGCCACGGCCCCCTGAGCCGGATTAGGAAGTCGGCCTCGCCCTTTATGCTCTCTATTTTGCCGATGAGCGCCTTAAACGGCCCTAAAGAGGCCCTTCCGTCTGCGCTCAGGTCGTAGTTTCTCCCGCCTTCGACCGAGCCGCCGACGGCGAAAAAGCTCTGTCCGCTCCTTAAAAGGACCTTCTCGAAAGAGACCCTTCTGCCCGAGACCGAAAACTTAAGCGGCGTGTAGTTCGAGAAGACCTCGCCGAAGGCAACCGCATTCAACTCGGAGATTGTCGCATCGGCCTCAAACAGGTCCTTCGTGCCCCTTAAGACTGCGGCGCCCTCCATATTGAGGAAGACATCCTCGGGCGGGGTCTTAAGAAGGGCAAGGAGGAAGCTGTAACTGCCCGCACCCATCTTGAGGTCCGCGCTCCACGGCATCTCCCCTGAAAGCAGGGCCTTGCCTTTGAGGGCAACCCGTCCGTCGAGCAATCCGAGGTCAATGACAAACCCATCGCCCTCAATGCTTGCAGTAATAGAGCCGCCTCCGATGGGCCTGCCCTTAAGCGCTCCTTCCGCAAGCCCCCCCTTTAAGACGATATCGGGCTTATCGAATGTCCCCTTGCCCTCTACGGAAAGGCTCGCACTGTAGTCAACCGGTATACCTTCGGGCAGGATGTCCCTCAGATATATTTCCTCCGAGTCCGCCTTAAGCCGGAAGTCCCCCTTCCATGAGGCCATGCCCTCGATGCGCAATCGGGAATCCCCTTCTTTGAGCAGGCCGTCTTTGAGCGTAAATTCCCCGTTTTCGTATGTAAAGCCGAAAGAGGCAGAAGAAACGGGAAGGCTGTAGAGCCTCGCCCCGGTCACCTCCGATTTGCCGGTGAAGACAGGCCCCTGTCCCTTAATAGAGGCTGTGGTGGTGTGCATGCCCTCAATCGGAAGGTCAAGGCCCAAGACCGTCAAAAGCCCCTTTAGGTCGGCATCGGCAAACCCTGCCTCAATATCGTAGTCCGGGTTGCCGAAATCCATTATCTCCTTTGCGTCCTTAAACCCTATCTTGCCCTTGAGCGTATGCCCGACTGCGCTTAATGAGGCTATCTCAAGAAGGTCTTTTCTGTAGGAAAACCTGCCCTCCGCCTTTCCGAGCGCATAGTCGTCGAGCCTTGCCCCGCGTGCCATGAGCCCGACATCGAAGGACGGGTCGTTGAAGACCCCGGAGACGGCGACTCCGAATTCCCCTTCGCCGTGCAGTCCCTCGAAGTGCGGGGCCGTGAGGTCTTCGATATCCGATGTCTTTACTGAGGCTTGGAGGTCTATTGCCTCCGAGTCCAAATCTACCGTGCCGTTAAGAGATACCGTGGAAAGCCCGGTTTCAACGCTTATAGAGGAAAGGGTTATAAGCGGGCCGTTTACATCGAACCAGCCCTCCATATGCTTTACCCTGCCTGTAGGGCGATTTAAAGTTTCCACTGCCTCGTAGGAAAACCGGCCGCCGGGATTGAACTCCTCCCCTGATGTGCGGAGCTCTCCGCTTACCTTCCCGTTAGGAAACTCAAACCATGCAAGGTCAAGGAGACCAAGTAATGGTGTGCTTTCGACTCCTCTGAAGTTTACGCTCACCTCATAGGGCGTTATATCGGGAATCCTGAGCCTTGCCTCGAAGTCCGCCTTCCCGCCATAGAGGTCCGCCCTGCCTCTTCTTAAGTCCATGACGCCTTTTCCGTATAAGACCTCGCACCTGAGGTCGTCTGAGCCGACGCCGAAGATGTTCCCCCGGCGCATGCGCGCATCCGCCCTGCCCTTGAGGTCCGAGACCTTCCCGCTTATATTGCCTCTGAAGTCTATCCACCCCTTAAGCGGCCCTTCGGTCTTCGCCCCAATATCGGAGGGGCTCGTAGCCCCTAAAAGCTCCATCAGGGTTTCGAGATGAAAACTCCCCTTCAAGTCGAGGTCCAAGGCAGGCTCCCCGAACCCGTTCATATTTATGTCCCCGCTTGCCCGGAGCGTCCCTTCGCCACTGCCTTTAAGCCCGAAGAGCCGCTTTACCGTGCCGACGAGGAGTTCGGCCTCGGCCATGAATGCGCTTTTGCCTTCGGGCCGGTAAAGGCCGGTCCCGTTTAATATAGAGCCGAAGGATTCGGCCCTGAGCCTCTTTATGTCTATGCCGTCTTCTTTGACCAAAGCCGTGCCCTCAAGCACGACCCTTACGGTCGGCCAGTGCCGCACCGAGACCGTAATCTCGCCTGCGCGGAAAGCGACCTCGGCGCCGTCCCTGAAATTCACATCCGCATTTACGCCTTTGCCGGTAAAGAGGTTCCCTGCCCGGTCATGGACGGCAAAGCCCCCGGCCCTTATCTCCGCGGTCTTCACCTTGAATCTTATTGTCTTTTTCCGCCTGCCTGAATAATTCTTCAAGTTTTCCCGGATGTCCTCGATGGATGCGGCATTCGCCCATACCTCGGGCCTGTCGAGGAAGACCCTGAGTTGGACCTCGCCCCTTAAGAGGCTCGAAAGCCCGGGGTAGACCTTTGCGGCCTCCGCGGTAAAAACCTTCCCGCCTGTTTCATCGAATGCCTTGATGCCCTTGGCCCCGACAAACGGAGGGAATATGTTCACATAAAGGGTCTCGGCGATGACCTGCCTGCCGGTTGCCGTCCGGACCTCGCGCAGGAGAAACCTCTTAAGGAAGTTCGATGTATAAGGGCCCCGGAGGGCAAAGACTGCCGCTCCTATAATGAGGAGCGCAAGCAGTATGACCGCCGCCCTCTTCCATGACCCAAAAACGCTCATAAGCCCATTTATAGTATACATTACACACCTGTCCAAGATAGGGTAATGAAATAGAGAAGCCTCCTGGGGGTATTATG
>CAZPPU010000158.1:0-4469 GCA_964588515.1 uncultured Nitrospirota bacterium | reverse complement strand
GCCGGATACGGCGGAAGGCAGACGGGGCGTGAAGTTGGCAAGGGCCAAGGAAGGGGACCTGCTTTTAATGCAGAATGACGTTTCTGTCGGAGAGAAGGAAAGGCTCGAAGGTTTCTGCGGAACGGCCTATGTGCTCGATGAAGACGGTAGGCTCAGGGGAGTTACCGAGATTCAAAAAGGGATAAAGGCCATAAGCTACCACGAGGCCGTGGAGTTGATGGCAGGGGCCGATAAGATAGTCGTGGCGCGTTAGGGGGAAGGTAACATGGCAAGGATCGTTGTCATATGCGGCTCCTTCGGGGGCCTTACGGCGGCCTTTGAGTTAAAGAGACTGCTTGGGGAAAAGGCCGAGGTTACGGTAGTGTCGGACCTCGACAAGTTCGTGTTCATCCCTTCGCTTCCATGGCTCAGCATGGGTTGGAGGAAGGCAGAAGACATAACCGTACCGCTAAAATCCATCCTCGAACCGAAAGGGATTACCTTCAGGCACGAGGAGGCAAAAGGCGTGGATGCCGACTCCTCGAAGGTCGTAACCCCTTCAGGCGAAATCTCCTATGACTATCTTATCGTAGCCACGGGCCCTGCGCTTGCATTCGAGGAGGTGCCGGGATTGGGCCCCGAAGGCGGACATACGGAATGCATATTCACGCTCCCTCAGGCCGAGCGGGCAAAAAGGGCATGGGATAGGTTCCTTGAAAGCCCCGGCCCCATGGCCGTAGGCTCGGTTCAGGGCGTAAGTTGTTTTGGCCCGCCATATGAGTATGTCTTTGAGGCGGATGCGGAACTGAGAAAGAGAAAGATACGGCATAAAGTGCCCATGTATTTTATAACCTCTGAACCCTATATAGGGCATTTCGGCATCGGGGGGTTCGGGGCCTCGAAGATCTGGCTTGAGGAGGAGTTCGCCCAAAGGGACATAAAGGTGATTACGAATCAGGCGGTAGAGGAGTTTACTCCCGGTGAAATGAGACTCAAGGACGGCACGAAAATTCCATTTAAGCTTGCCATGTTTGCGCCTGCCATGAAGGGGGTGCCTGCGGTCGCACACCTCGGAAACCCGAGAGGGTTCATTCCGGTAGATGAGCGCATGCGGCACAAGACCCATAAAAATATATACTGCATCGGCGTTGCCGTTGCCATAGCCCCGCCCGAGCCTACTCCTATCCCAACCGGCGTTCCGAAGACCGGATATATGACCGTAAAGATGGCGCTCACTGCGGCAAGGGCAATAGCCTCTGAAATCCATGGGAAGGGGCCACTGGCCCCACCGTATGAGATGAATGTCTTTTGCCTCATGGATATGGGCACGACTGCGGCTTACATGAGCGCAAAGCCGCTCCTCCCCCCAAGGCAGAAGCTCGTCCTTAAGAAGGCGGTATGGGCAAAGTGGATGAAAATTGCATTCGAGAGGTATTTCCTTTTCAGGATGAAGCACGGCCTCTCCAACTGGCCGTAACCGGAGGCATACATGCGCAAGTTCTCTTTGGTTGAATTCTCGGTCGGGCACCCTAAGCTAATCGTCATCCTGACCATCGTCCTGTCGGTCGTCTTCATGACCCGGTTGCCGAAGATGAAGACGGATACGAACCCCAAGAACATGCTCCCGGCGACATCCGAGGTAAGGGTCTGGAACGACGAGGTCGAAAAGACCTTCGCCCTCTACGAGGACATGATAGTCTTAGGCATCGTCAATGAAAAGGGCATCCTGAACAGGGATACGCTCGGCAAGGTTCAAAGGCTCACCGACGAGATACTGAAGATAAAAGGCGTTGCGGCCCGTGATGTGTCGAGCTTCACTACGATAGACAATGTCACCGTGGAAGCGGGGACTTTGAAGGTCGCCCCCCTGATGACCGCGGCCCCTGAAAGCGACAAGGATATCGCTCGCCTCAGGGAGACGCTTTACGAAAACCCCCTCTTTATCAACCGGATTATCTCCGGGGACGGAAAGACAACGGCAATCTATGTCCCTCTGGAGGAAGGCTCAAGCGGCAAGGAGATAGCCGACAAAATCAGGGAGATAGTAAAGAAAGAAGAGGGGGACGAGAAATATTATGTTGCCGGAGACCCCGTGGCAAGGGACACATTCGGCGCGGAGATGTTCAAGCTCATGCGTGTCTTTTCCCCCATTGCCGGGATGGTCATGTTCGTTGTCTCCTACATAATGTTCCGGAGCCTTTTCCTTTCCTTGTCCATCATGTTCCCCGCCATGGTCATCATCATATGCAGTATGGGATTGGTTATCGGTCTGGGGTTTCCTATCCATATCATGAGTTCGATGAGCCCCGTATTCTTAATGGCGATAGCTACCGACAGCATCCATATATTCAACGAATTCTACTTCCGCTTCCGCGAAAAGAGGGATAAGAAGGCCGCCATATTGGAGACCATGAAGGCCGTAGGCAAGCCGCTTATCTATACCGACATCACTACCGCAGTGGGGTTTGCCTCCCTCCTGCTTGCAAACATAATCCCCGTGAAGGTCTTCGGTCTCGGCGTCGCCTTCGGGACGCTCGTTCTCATGCTTCTGAGCTTCAGCCTTATCCCGGCCCTGCTCACCTTTGTCAAAATAGAAAAACTCCAAAAGACATCCGCTAAAGAAGATACGGCGCTAAGCAGGACTTCTTTATTTTTAAGAAAATTAGGGGGCATAGGGGTTCATAGGCCGAAGGCTACCGTTGCGGTCGGGCTTGTCCTCGTGGCGGCGGCCGTCGTCGGCGTCTTGAAGATAAATGTCAATAATAACCTGGTCGATTGGTTCAAGTACCGTAGCGACATCAGGACCGCAGACAGGGTTTTAAACAAGTCCCTCGGCGGCACATCCCTTGCTTATGTCGTGGCGATGGCAGGGGGAGACGATTTCATCAAGACGCCGGAGGCGATGAGATATATAGAGGGGCTTCAGAGGCATCTTGAGAAACTGCCGGTGGTCGGCAAAACGACCTCGGTCGTGGACTATGCAAAGAGAATAAACCGGGTCCTCCACGACGACGACCCGAAGTTCGATGCCGTCCCGGAGACAAAGGAGATGATAGGCCAATATCTTTTCCTGTTTTCGATGTCCGCCAAACCCTCGGATTTGGACAATGTCGTGGACTATCCGTTTAGGAGGGCGAACATCTGGGTCCAGCTTAAGACATGGGACGCACAGGCGATGAGGGATGTCATAAAAGCGGTGGACGAATATAAGAAGGCCAACCGTTATACAAATCCGGCGCCGCTTGAGATGAAGCCCGCGGGCATCGCCTATTTCAATCTCGTCTGGAATGACGAGGTCGTGTGGGACATGGTGAAGGGCTTTATTACGGCCCTGGTCGTTGTCTTTATAATCCTTGTCTTCAATTTCCGTTCGATAGGATGGGCCGTTATCAGCTATGTCCCTCTTCTTTTTACGATACTGCTGCTTTACGGCGTTGTCGGCTACATCGGGAAGGACCTTGACATGCCCATATCGGTCCTTTCATGTCTATCATTAGGCATGGCCGTTGACTTTGCAATACATTTCGTGAGCAGGTTCAGGCAGAAAACGGCATCGACAAAGGGCGCGGACTTCGCGGAGGCCCTGCTCTGGACGGCCGCAAGGCCCGGAAAAGGGGTCATGCGAAATGCGGCGCTTTTTGCGGCCGCTTTCTCGATAATGCTCTTTGCGCCGCTAAGGCCCTATATCACGGTCGGGGCGTTTATAGTGAGCATGATGCTCCTGAGCGCGGTAATGACGATAATCTATCTGCCCGCCCTGATTACGCTTATGAGGGGCCGGCTCTTTAAAGGGGGCATTAGATGAGAATGCCTCTCTTGATAAAAAAACCGAAATTGTATATCGTAATATTAGAAGCTATGAAAAAACTTATCTTCAGTTATCAGGCAGATATATGCAGGACATTGGGGAACCCCAAAAGGCTTGAAATCATAGAGGCCCTCTCCAAAAGGGAGATGAATGTTACGGAGATTGCAGAGCGATTGAGGATTCGCAAGGCAAACGCATCGCAACATCTATCCGCCCTGCGCTCCAAGGGGCTGATTACCGCACGGCGGGCGGGCCTCAATATCTACTACTCTATCGACAACCCCAAGATTATTACGGCTTGCGGGATAATGCGGGATGTCCTTCTTGAAAAGCTCGAAAAGGGGGGAAGGCTCGTTAGGAGGTTCAGGTCGTAACCTTATATATTTTTATGAACTATATTCAATTATATGAATATTCTAAATAAAGAAATTTATGGACGGATATCCGTCCGCGATAAGCGCCGTTAGGGGGCCGGTTGGAGAACCGGCCCCCTATGAGGAGGTGATGAATGCCTGAAATGAAGGCGGGAGTGCAGGTGCAGGATACGGCCCGGCTAAGGGTAAACTTACCGAAGTAAGTTTGCAAACCGCATCCTGCACTCCGATTGTAACATGCATCATTGTCTCTGTTGCAAGAGGAGGCAACGATCAAGACAGCACAAGGCTCAATCATAGGCGTTATT
>CAZPPU010000157.1:3026-4509 GCA_964588515.1 uncultured Nitrospirota bacterium | reverse complement strand
CGAGCATTGCATTCAGGATATGCACAGCGAGATTAAAGACATGATAGCCCGTTACATCTAAGCCGTGGAGCTTATAGTTCAGGGCGAATGTGAGGTAGCCGATATAACGGCTCCTGAAGGCAGGCGTCGCATCGGAGTCGCCCCGAAGTGCGGTTGTGAAATGCCCGAAGTCCCTGATTAGAGGGTTTTGCGCTATAGCGTCCCGGTCATCGAGATAGAAGGGCGCATGGAATGTGTTTGAGTAGATGAGAATACCCACGAGGGCTATCAGGACAAGATGCGCCCCCGGCTTCTCAAAGACCGGCCTAACCCGCAACCACAGGCTCACGGGTTAGTTTAACATGGGCGGCAGTGCCGCCTCCCTATCGTTAGTGCGCCCCGTGGATGAGCATCGGCAGACAGCGGACGCAGACGAACTTTTCTTCACCCTCGTGGACGCATCCGAGGTAGACCCTCGTGGGGTCCTCAGTGCCGCAGACAAAGCATTTAACTTTCATTGGTTTCTCCATCGAGGCTGTTTATCTCGTTTACGACCTTTTCCGGGTCTATGTTGTGCATCATCGAGCCGAAGGCGATGGACTCCACCCGTATGCCCGGACATGTGAAGCATCCGCCGCCGAAGTACTTCTCGATTATCTTTCCGGCCTCCGGGTGTTCCTTTATCACCTCTCCAATGACCGAATCCCTTGTAACCGTCTTTCCCATGTTTGGACCTCCTTTTATTTTTATCATACCGGCAAATGCGGCGGGGTTCTATGATGCGCATCATATGACCCCGGTCATAGCCGGGGAGCGGCCGGCATGATAAGATTTGGATAAAGGAGGTATTCAAATGGAACGGTTCGTAAAGAATTTCATAGCGATGAGCATCGTGTATCTGACTTTGGCCTCTGTGCTTGGCGTATTCATGCTCTCGATGCCCTCGCTTCTGACGCTTAAGTTTGCGCATTCCCATCTCATGCTCCTTGGATGGGTCTCGATGATGATATACGGGGTGGGCTATCACATACTACCCCGGTTTGCGGGGAAACTCCTCAGGAGCAGGGCCATGGGAGAGCTTCAGTTTTGGCTTTCAAACATTGGGCTTGTGGGGATGCTCCTTTTTTACAGCCTCATGCAGTATAGCCCCGCGCCTTTGTATAAGGGGCTTTCCGCGGCATTCGGCGGCATCGAGGTCCTCTCGATATTCCTCTTTTTCTATAACATGGTAGTTACGATTTTAGGGAAGGAACCCCAAAAGGCATGAAAATTTGAAATTTGAGATTTGAGATTCGCTATTTGCCTTTAAGCGAGGCGAGTCCTCCGGGGTCTTTGATTGCGATGCGGCCTTTTTTTTCGTCTATGAGGCCCAATTTTTTGAACCTGCTCATGGTCCTTATGGCGGTCTCTACGGTAGTGCCGACCATGTCTGCGATATCCTGTTTTGTGAGCCTTATATCTATCCCGCCTCCGCCCGTTCTTTCCGCGAGCTTTAAAAGCAGGG
>CAZPPU010000157.1:1315-3016 GCA_964588515.1 uncultured Nitrospirota bacterium | reverse complement strand
CTCATCTCGACCCTTTCGAGCGCAATGCTTTTTAGGTTTTCCTGAAAGTCCTTCATCCTGTCTCCGATATTCTGCGCCATGTAGTTCATGACCGCGGGGAACCTGTCGAGTATTCTCAGGAGGTTTGCCTTCGAGACCTTAAGCAGGCTTGCATCTTCCATGGCGACCGCATTTGCGGGGTAGGGGAAGCCCCTCAGGACGGCAATCCCGCCGAAGAAATCCCCGGGCTCGATTATCTCAAGTATTATCTCCTTGCCCTCGTGGGAGACCTTCGTAATCTTCACCCTGCCTTCGACGACCATGTAGAGCCAGTCGGAGGGGTCGCCCTCGGAAAACACGGTCTCCTTCTTTTTGAACCCGGCCGGAAGGAGATACGGCCTTATCTCTTTCATGTCCTTTGCGGAGAGGCCCTCAAAAAGCTTTATCCTTGTCGGTTCTGCCATAGGGTTTAGGATAAGCCTTTTAGGGTAAAATATCCATATGTCCTCCATAGACGAAAAGATAAGGCTCGCAAGGACTGCCGGGGCCGACGACATATGGGGGCTTCTCACCGAGCGGAACCCGGATGTGCTTTCGGCCCTCGTCCCCAACCCCAACCTCTCGGAGGAGATGGCCGTCGTAATAGCCGAAAACAGGAGCACCCCTCCGGAGGCCCTCGGCGTCCTTGCCGGGGACAAGAGGTTCAGGGAAAGCTACAAGGTCAAGCTGGCCCTTTGCAAAAACCCCTATACCCCCTCCCGGATAGCCCTGACCCTTCTTAGATACCTGAGGGTCTTCGACCTTGCGGACATGACAAGGGCGCACTACATCCCCATCCCCATCAGGCAGAGGATAGAAAACACGATATACGAAAAGATCCCGGTCATGCCCTCCGGAGTGAAGATGACCTTAGCAAAGAGGGCCAACAGCAATGTGGTCGTCAAGCTCCTTGAAAGCGGGGCGGACGAACGGGTCATACAGGCGTGCCTTGCAAGCCCCACGCTCACCGAGGGGGACCTCTACAAGCTCGTCAACAGGCGGACTACGAAGTCCGTCATCATAAAGGCAATAGCCGAGCACCCCAAGTGGTCCCTGAGGTACAACATCAGATATGCCCTCATAAGGAACTTCGAGACCCCGATGGCCTTGGTAGCCGGGTTCGTGCACGCAATGAAGACCGCAGACCTGAGGGACCTCTACACGGACCGGACCATGCCCGCCTCCACGAGGCCCTACATATACCGGGAGCTTCTCGAAAGAGAGGTCTCCGTCGAGCCGCCCGCCGAAGAGGCATACGAACTGCCCGAAGACGAGGATGCGGACTTTGAGGAATAAACCACCCGGTGGCAAGACCACTGGGTATTCTGACAACGGCCCGGTCGAGTAATCCGGTGGAAAGACAGCGGGGAGCGGGCACTGCCCGCCTGTGTTAAACTTCAATATGTCCGGAGACATCCTCGTAAGGGGCGTAAACTGGGTCGGCGATGCGGTGATGACCCTGCCTGCCTTGAGGGCCATCAGAAAGGCCCTGTCAGGAAGAAAAATCTCGCTTCTTGTGAGGCCCTCGGTCGCCCCGCTTTTTGAGAAAGACCCCAACATAGACGAAATCATAATCTATGGGGACAGGGGGGTCCTCGGAAAGCTCCGGCTGGCAAAACTCCTGAGAAAAAAAGGTTTCGGCATGGCTATCCTGCTTCAGAACGCCTTCGATGCCGCAGTCAT
>CAZPPU010000157.1:0-1305 GCA_964588515.1 uncultured Nitrospirota bacterium | reverse complement strand
TAGCCCTGCTTGCCCGCATACCCGAAAGGGTGGGCTATGGAAGGGGCGGAAGGGGCTTTCTGCTTACAAGGCCCGTGCCTTATAAAGGGCAGGACAGGCGGATGCACCACATAGACTATTATCTTGAGATGCTCAGGCAGGCGGGGATAGAGGCCAAGCCCTCGACCCCGTGGGTTTATCTTTCGCTCGAAGAAAGGCTCAAGGCAAGAGAGACGCTTAAAGACCTAAGACGGCCTGTCGTAGGCATTGCCCCGGGCGCAACATACGGCTCTTCAAAGAGATGGCCCACGGAACGATTTGCGAGTGTTTCGGAAAGAGTCATTCGGGAGCTTGGCGGCAGTGTAGTCCTGTTCGGCTCGGAGGCCGAGAGGAAGGTTGCGGATGAAATCATGAAAAATATTGGCCATGAGGGGGCGGTCTCCATGGCCGGAAAGACCGGCCTCAGGGAGCTTGTCTCTCTCGTTTCCGAATGCGATGTCCTTCTTACTAACGATTCCGGGCCGATGCACATAGCCTATGCCGTCGGCGCTCCGCTCGTTGCAATCTTCGGCTCCACGGAGCCTGCGCTTACGGGGCCGCCATCTGCGGGAGGCGAGGTCGTAAGAAAACCCCTCCCGTGCAGTCCGTGTTTTGAAAGGGAATGCGGGGAGGGCACGCTCAAGTGCATGGAGGCCGTCGGGCCGGATGAGGTCTTTGAAGCCGTAAAGAGACGGCTTCCGAAACTGCGGGCGGTGTTCTTCGACAGGGACGGAACGCTCATCAGGGACGCCGATTATCTGAGGAGGTGGGAGGATTTCGAGGCCCTGCCCGGCCTGGATGAATTAAAAGGGCTGAAAGAGCGGGGCTTTAAGCTCATCGGGGTTACGAACCAGTCCGGGGTTGCAAGGGGCATCGTGGAGGAGGGCTTTGTAAGAGAGGTAAACGACCTTTTCATAAAAAACTACGGTTTCGACGGGTTTTACTGCTGCCCGCATCACCCGGAGGAGCGCTGTCCCTGCAGAAAGCCCGAGCCGGAAATGGCCGTAAGGGCAAGGCTCCATCACGGGATAGACCTCAGGCGCTCCTATGTGGTCGGGGACAAGGAAGACGACATGCTCTTGGCAAAGGCGGTGGGAGCAAAGGGCATATTGGTTCTTACCGGGAAGGCAGGGGCGTCGGAGAATGCGGACTTTACGGCCAAAGACCTGAAAGAGGCCGTGCGCTTGATATCGAGCGAGGGCTATTGAAAGATGCATAAGTAATGTCCTATTTTGTCATTCCGGCTTGTCCGGAATCTTTCTTAAGAAGGACTCCCGACAAGCGGGA
>CAZPPU010000156.1:2346-4519 GCA_964588515.1 uncultured Nitrospirota bacterium | reverse complement strand
TTATACACAGCGACTTAATTTATGCCGCATACAGAGCGTATTCCTGTCATGCCGGCTTGTCCGGCATCCTTCTTCAGAAAGATTCCCGACAAGCGGGAATGACAAATTATGCGGCAATTATTATGACGCTATGTATAGAAGCAGTCCGGAGGGCTGCCCCGGATTTCCTACCTGATTATTAGAGGTATTAAAAACCGGCCATCAAAAAAGCCTCTGGAGGAAAATCCCCAGAAGAAGAATTATTAGAGGGACAAGCAGAATTGCCGCCATTACGATGGCCTCTTTTTTAAACCTCATGTTATTTCTCCCTTGCTCAATAACCTTTCAAATTCCTCACATGTAAAAGTATACAGCAACCTTGGCTCTCCGTGTATTTGAAACAACCCCAAATATTTGATATCCCATCCGCCTCTGTCCCTTATGCATATGTAAATATTGGGCAGTGCCCTTAGACTGCAACTAACCCGACAATACCCCTCTTCTTTAAATCCAATACTATTATCCACGAAATCCTTCATTTTTACCTCCTCTTTTATCCGGCGACTGCTATCGCTACAGTGCAGTTACACAGCCCCAGATTGCCTTTCATGTCCAAGATTAATAGAGGGGATTCGGGAAAGTCTTCTAACACATGTTATTAACATGCGTTATAAAAACATGAGAAAACTGATGACGGGATTACTTTTAAGGGACGGTTTAGGCGGGCTATCCGCCCGGTTATTTTGAGGGCGCCTGCTTTATTTTTTCGATGTATGCCCGGATGATTGCGGCATTGGGGGCAAACGGATACTCCATAAGGGCCTTCTCGAAGACCTTTAATGCCTCGTCGTCTCTTCCCGACTTCGTGTAGTGCTCCCCCAAGGATAAGTAAGACTCCACCGCCGCCGGGGTGTCCGGATACCTCGATATGACCTCGCGGAAGGTTTCTATGGCCTTTTCGACCTGCCCCTTTTCAAGGAGGTCAATACCCACCAGATGCAATATGCCCGGGGTGTAACGGTTTTCCGGGTTTGCCAGTGCAAACTCAGAGGCCCGGGTAAAAGAATCATCCTTGCTGAAATCAATCCTGCACCCCAAGATTCCAAGCATGGCAAAAAAGGAGTCCTCCGGGTCCGGGAACTCCTCGGTCACTATTTTATAGACGGATATCGCCTTCCCGCAGTCCTTCTTGCGGCGCTCATAATACCCGGCACTCCCGTGATATGCTGAAATTAAGACCTCTTTTATATAAAGATATTCAAGGGCATCCGACAGGCCTTCGTCAAGCGGAAATCTTCCCATCCGCCTTTGTCCGTTTAGTCTCTTCAGGTCTCGTTCGAAGGTATCCTTTTTGATTTTCACATACCGCCCATATTTCGTCCCGATGCCTTCATAGCCCTCGAGTGCCTGCTCGAAATTTCCACTCCGCTCGTTATGCTCTGCCACCGCCCACAGCGAATATGCACCCCATCTTTCCCACGGATGCAGGTCGGCCAAGGCGGTGAAAATGGCCAGCGCCTCTTCTTTCCTGTCCATGCCGTAGTAGCATCTTCCGATATTGTATTGCGCCTCTGCTCTTACTTCTTCAGTAGGGTTCGTCTTCATAATGGACTGCCACTTTACCAATGCGGTTTCGTAGTTTTCCTCTCCTTGAAGCCGGTATGCCTGCATTATCTCCTGATTCAACGAGACCGTGCCGGCACAGCCGCATGCGAGGACGATGCAGGCAAGCGAAACCGCTATCCTATTCATGTTCAACCCTATTTTGAGCAATTTCCGGCATAAGCCTTTGATATCTCGGTAAGCACTTCAGCCGCTTTTTTTATAGCCTCCGCATCAGCCCTCTGCATAACAAGGTCATTATACTTTGTCTGAGCCTCTACCCGTAATACCAGCAAACTGATACACGGGATATACGGCAATACCGACAAAACCTCTCCGATTCCGCCCGGCAGGGCATAAGTAGCCGTCCCGCCAAGCGCTTCGATGTACCTCCTTATCCTGTCTTCGTGTCCCATTGTAAATTGCCTCCTCTTTTTTGTCAATAGCGCATAGCGGCGCCACTATCTTGAACACTGTAATAGAGGAAGTTCGGGGAAGTCTTCTAACACATGTTATTAACATGCGTTATAAAAACATGAGAAACCGGACGGCGCATTTTATACCGCCTTACTGCTTACCACCCTTCTCACTT
>CAZPPU010000156.1:0-2336 GCA_964588515.1 uncultured Nitrospirota bacterium | reverse complement strand
TTTTCCTTATATATCTCGGGCAGTTCATCGGCTGTGAGGTCTTTACTCATAATGCGAGCATACAGTCAGGATAAGGAAGCCGTCTACATGAAGCAGTTCACATGAAGCGGTTCCCGTAAAGGAAATCCTCAACTTATGCGGCATAAGCCCGCTATGTTAATATAAAAACTCATGACCTCAGATAGAGCTTGTTACATCCCCCGGGATTGCATAGAATTAAAGCTATGAAAAGAAGAAAGGCAAGGGAGTATGCGCTTCAGGCGCTTTTCAGCCTCGAGTTCACGGGCGATGTGCCCGACCCGGCGGAAATCAGCAGGCTCTGCGGAGACAAGGGCGAAGAGGCGACGGACTTCTGCATGGACATCGTAAGCGGAACGCTCAGGAACCTCTCCCTGATAGACTCCGCCATCACGGCCGCATCCGAGCACTGGGTGCTTGAGCGGATGGCCGCCGTGGACAGGAACATCCTCAGGGTAGGAACATACGAGCTACTCTTCAGGAAGGACATCCCCCCCGCGGTCGTGATAAACGAGGCCATAGAAATCGCCCGGAAGTTCTCGACCACCGAATCGGCCTCCTTCATAAACGGCATCCTCGATGCAGTCTCAAAGAGGGCGGCACCCCCAATGGCGCAGGGGGCCGTGCCCCCGATATCGTAGGGGGCCGTGCCCCAATATCGTAGGGGGCCGTGCCCAATGTCGCTCCGGCCCGTGGCCGGTCGCAGGGGGCCGTGCCCCCCGAAATGAGCCGTATGCGGTATGCAGTCATATCCGATGTCCACAGCAATTTAGAGGCCCTCGATGCCGTGCTTTCGGACATCGAAAAGAGGTTCGAGGGAAATCCCCCGCCGGTGCTCTTCTTGGGGGACGCCGTGGGATACGGCCCGGACCCCAACGAGTGCGTAAAGCTCATAAAGGAGACGACCGCTCTTCAGCTTGCCGGAAACCACGACCGGGCCGTGCTCGGCCTGACCGATATCGAGTACTTTAACGAGTATGCGAGGGCCGCAATCCTCTGGACGCAAGGCGTCATAAGCGATGAAAGCAAGGAAATCCTGAGGGCCCTGCCGGTAGATGCCCGTATGAGGGAAGAGGACCTCTACCTCGTGCACTCCACGCCGAAAAGGCCCCTGCTATGGAACTACCTCCTTACGATTGGGGATGCGGAGGTCAACTTCGACTACTTTTCGGAGCGCATATGCCTGCTTGGGCACAGCCACCTGCCGTTTATACTCGAAAGACTCCCCACGGGAGAGATGACGACTCATACGGGCAAGACCCGGCTCCTTAAGCCTCGCAGATACATAATAAACGCAGGCAGTGTGGGACAGCCCAGAGACGGAGACCCACGGGCCTGCTATGCCGTCTTGGACGAGAAGTCCGCAGAGCTCATAAGGGTGCCCTACGACATAGAAAAGACCCAGCGGAAGATGACGGAGGCGGGCCTTCCGGAGTTCCTCATTGAGAGGCTCGCACAAGGCCGTTGAATTATTTCTTATCTTTATCTTATAATAAGCAAAAGTTATGGGAATGGAAGACCATAAGCTCAAAGTCTTCTGCACGGTTGCGGAAACAAAGAGTTTCTCGAAGGCCTCGGAGATAATCAACCTGACCCAGCCCGCGGTGAGTCTCCAGATCCAGGCCCTCGAGGAGGCATTCGAGACGAAGCTCTTCGACCGGACAAGCTCCACGGTCGTCCTCACGCGCACGGGCGAAATCCTCTACAAGTACGCAAAGGAAATCTTAGGGCTTTATTCCGGCATCGAGAGGGACATAGGCGCAATCACCGGGCTTGCCAAGGGCAGTATCGCCATAGGCGCAAGCACCACAATCGGCAACTACCTCCTTCCGGCGGTCGTCTCGGACTTCAAGCGCGCATACCCCAAGATAAAGCTCCAGCTCCTTATCGGGAACACCCAGCGCATAGTGGACCTCCTCAAGGCCGGCAACCTCCACTTCGGCATAGTCGAAGGCGATGTGAGCCGTTACAAGGTCATGACCGAGACCCTGCTTTCCGACGAGCTCGTCCTCATCGCCGCGCCTTTTCATCCTTGGGCGAAAAGGAAAGAGGTCTCGATTCAGGAGCTTACCAAGGAGCCGTTCATCTTCAGGGAAGAGGGCTCAGGCACAAGGCAGGTCATAGAGAAATATCTCAAGAAGCGCGGCATATCCGTCCAGAATGTGAAGATATCCTCGGTCATAGGGAGCACGGAGGCCATTAAAGAGGCCGTTGAAAACGGGATAGGCGTCTCCATAGTCTCGAAGTGGGCCGTAAGGAAAGAGCAAAGATACGGCACCATCAGCACGCTTACGCTTGAAGAGGTGCAGATGCTCAGG
>CAZPPU010000155.1:3071-4568 GCA_964588515.1 uncultured Nitrospirota bacterium | reverse complement strand
CGCCCATGTTTATGAGTTTGGCCCCGTAGTAGACCGGTCCTGAGAGGTCGCGGGTTGCCCTTACGACCTCCGCATCCACATTCATCCGCCGTGCGATGTTGGGCATGTAAAACCCGATGGTGACGGTATCGCCGGTCTTAAGCGGGGCGTCCACTTTAAAGGCTAAACCGGAGAGACTGAAGTTCTCGGAGTTCCCCATGTATGTTTCGTCTTTCCCCTTCAGGGTTATGCTTATCAGGGCGTGGAAGACCCTCCTTTCCTGTATGTAAAGCAGGCGAGAGGTCGTCTCAAGGAAAGTCTCCTTGGACACGGGCCATTCTATGTAGTGGAGGTCCCTCGGCTTTATGTCCGGGACCGGAGAGCCCTTCCCCACTATAACCAACTTCGAGATACCCGCCGCCTGCGGAGGGAGGGATTTTAAGGCATCGGGTCCGGTTATTATGAGGTCCGGTCTTCCGGCGGATATATCGTTGGTGAGAAGGGCGTTAACGGACTCAAGCCCCCGCGATATGTCCGGCCAGAAGGGCCTCTCGTCCCTGGAAATACAAATCGTCTTCACAAGATTTTACCTCAGTATAGCCCCTTCGCCGGCGGAGCTAACCGCCTTGGCATACCTTGCAAGCCAGCCCTTCTTGATTTTAGGTTCCGGGGCCTTCCATGCCTTGAGCCTCCTTGTTATCTCGGCAGGGGGCAAAAGGACATCTATTTTCCTCCGCGGGATGTCTATCCCGATTCCGTCTCCGCCTTTGATTATTGCGATGGGGCCGCCTTCCATCGCCTCCGGCGATATATGGCCGATGCACGGGCCTCTCGTGCCGCCTGAGAACCTCCCGTCCGTGATGAGCGCAACGGACTCGCTCAAGCCCATCCCCGCTATTGCGGATGTGGGCGAGAGCATCTCCCTCATGCCCGGGCCCCCTTTAGGCCCCTCGTATCTTATGACCACGACATCGCCCGATGCGATTTTCCCACCTAAGATTGCCTTCATCGCGGCCTCTTCGGAATCGAAGACCTTCGCCCTGCCCGTAAACCTCATCATGGGCTTGCTTACGGCGGTCTGCTTTACGACCGCGCCCTTAGGCGCAAGGTTCCCCGTGAGCACTGCTATGCCGCCCTCCTTGTGATAGGGTCTTTCGAGCGGCCTTATGACCTCTTCGTCTATGACCTCCGCATGAGAGGCTATATCAAGCGTGCGCCTTCCGCTTACGGTGGCCGCATCGTGGAGACCGCCTTTGAGCCTCTTCATAACCGCAGGTATCCCGCCTGCCCAGTGGAGGTCTTCGAGGTAGTGCCTTCCGCCGGGGAGCATGTCGCATATATGGGGGGTCTTCCTTGCAAGCTCGTCGAATACCGAAAGGGGAAGCCCCACCCCGGCCTCGTGCGCTATTGCCGGAATATGAAGGACGGTGTTCGTCGAGCCGCCGAGCGCAAGCTCTACCATGACGGCGTTTTCAAAGGCCCTGCGGGTCATTACCTCACCCGGGGTGATGTTCTTTT
>CAZPPU010000155.1:0-3061 GCA_964588515.1 uncultured Nitrospirota bacterium | reverse complement strand
GCCCTGCAATCAGCCTTCCGCTTTCAAAGGCGATGCGTTTTTTCTCGGCGGAGACGGCAAGTGCGGTTGCGCATCCGGGAAGGCTCATGCCGAGGGCCTCGGTCACGCAGGCCATCGTGTTGGCCGTGTACATCCCCTGACAACTGCCTGCCCCGGGGCAGGCGCACATCTCAAGCTCCTCGACATCGCCTTCGCTCAACTGCCCTTTGCGGTATTTCCCCACGGCCTCGAATGTATCGTTTACCAGGGAAAGCCTCCTTCCCCTCAGGTGGCCCGAAAGCATGGGGCCTGCCGTGACCACTATGGAGGGCACATCGAGCCTTGCCCCTGCCATGAGCATTCCGGGCGTAATTTTGTCGCAGTTTGTAAGGAGAACGAGGCCGTCAAGCTTGTGGGCCTCAACGATGGTCTCCACCATGTCGGCTATGAGCTCTCTTGAGGGCAAGGAATAGTGCATCCCGCTATGACCCATCGCAATCCCGTCGCATATGCCCGGGATTCCGAAGAAGAAGGGGTATCCGCCGCCCGTGTGCACGCCCTTTTCTATGAACCTTTCGAGGTCCCGCATCCCTATGTGTCCGGGGATTATATCCGTGTAGCTCGTTGCAACGCCTATGAAGGGCTTGTCCATCTCGCTTCTTGGGATGCCCGTGGCATACAGAAGGGCCCTGTGCGGAAGCCTCTCTATGCCCGCCTTTATAGCCCTGCTCCTTTTCATATCAGCCTCCTTATTATATTCTAAATTATATTCTGAAGATTAAATATCAGGCAGTCCCGTTTCCTCAAAGACCTGACTTGCGAGCGCATCCGCCTGCTTGTGGTCAAGGGTTCTTCCAAAGAAGGTTTCAAAGAGTTTTGCCTTAAGGTCTTTTAAATACCTCTCATATTCGTCGGTCGCTTTTATTACGGCGATTTTGTTCTTTGGTATTTTTAAGATATAGCTATCGGGCTTTTGGGAGTAGACGATGAATTTTGCTTCTTCAGGGCTTTCCGCCTCGTAGTGGAATCCGCCTTCCGAGGTTATTTCCTGCTTGCCGAAAAAGGAACCATGTCCTAACTTTAAAGGCTCATTAGGCACGGAGATTTCTTTTGCATCCTTAAGATATTTCGAATCAATAAACTCCTCAGGGAATCTCTTAGCTCCATCGGGTATGACTTCTCCGATAACCTGCTCTTTAAGCTCTTCGATATTCTTCTGTGCCTTTGCATTTTTTATCCTTTTCCTCGATTTTGCAAGGTCGAGCCTTTCCCTTACCATCTCCGTAAGCCCTTCATAAAGAGGCTTTAGGTATTTCTTCGGGTCAAGCCCCAATGCCTCAAGCACAGCGCTGTCAAGCGCCTGTCTGTCTTTCATCTTTACTTCCACGAATATGGGCTTGATTGAGCGGGTAAGGAGTTTGTCGAATGTCTTCAAGATGCTTGCCCTCTCAGACTTTGAAATCTTACTGCCATCCGCCACTAATAAATCGGCAATATCTGGACCATAAATTGTAAGCAATCCTTCACCAAGGTTTAAACGGCCTAAAAATTCTATTCCTAAAAATGTTAGGGTCGAATTTAAAATCGCTGTATATAAAGGAACTTCCTTCCTATACTTAATTTTTCCTTCAAAAACTGTATGGTCTGCAAGACAACCTGCATTCAGAGGAAAGAAAAACCTTGCATTAACAAATTGATTTATCAAAAAGTCTGCTGGCTTTTTATCTCCTATGTCATACCAGTAAGCTCTACCCTGAACAGACGGCACTTCAGGAAAGGGAATCCCGCCTTTCTTATATCGTCCTCTTTCCTTTGTTACTTGTTTTTCGCCCCATTTTATATAGGATAATGCACCATGTTTCTTTTCCCTAAAAAGCTCCTTTTTATCTTTATCGCATTTAAAGACCATTATTCTTAGATTCTTTTTATCTACTCTTACCTTGTCGATTTCCTTCGTAGACTTTATCAGGGGAACTATAAATTCTTTTTCTATTTTCCAGTGTTTTACCTTTTCATCTGGTAGATAGAAAAATTCATTTATTCCTGCCTTTAAGCCATATCTAAGAGTAGCGATATTTTCAAGTGTAACGAGCTTATCCTTGCACTTCTCCAGCATCTCGAAATAAATCTCCGGCGCTCTAAGGTATTGCCCCCACTTTACGGTTTTTCCTGCCTCCTCTACCTTCTCAAGAAGCTCTCCCTGCCTTACAACTCTTATTCTAAAATTACTATCGCCAAATCCCCTATCATCTTCATAAGTCGCATGACCTTCAAGGGTGTTTATGAATTTCGTTCCTTTAAGTTTGTAATGCTCTCTGCCTGCGTTTTCGATTGAATGTATCAGCCTGTCAAGCCCGAGCCACCTTTCCATCGGAAGTGTTATGTCCCACGGGATAAGCTCCTTGAGCCTTTTTTTAATCTTTACGAACTTTACATTGTTCTCATCCCTCTGCTCTTTGTCCTTGCACCGCTCAAGAATCGTTACGATGGTATTTACTGCGGCTTCCTCAAACCACGGCTCGCACCTGCTCTCAAGTATGGCGACTATCTTGAAGTTTTTAAGAAAGAATTTCTGAAGCTCATATCCGTATGCGACATCGAGCCACGCATTGGATGTAACGATGCCCATCCTTCCGCCTTCTTTAAGATGCCTTGCCGCATGAAAAAACAGATATGCATAAATATCCGCCTGACCGGAAAGTTTTAAATCCCCGTTAGTAAAAAGCTCACGGTAATCCGCCTTCCAGTCTTCTGCAAGCACTTTTGTAAGCTTTTCCTTATAGCCCTTAAGCCTTTTCTCTATAAGCTCCTGCCTGATATAAGGGAAGTTTCCGACAATCCCGTCAAAAAGGGGAATCTTTTCGTCAATCATGAAATCGGCCCCGCCCACCGGTTTGGGAGGCGGGAACTTGAATGTATCGCCGGGCCTGATTTCGAAAAAGTCCTTTGCTATCACGCGCGGGAAATTCGCATAGTCCTCGATGTTTTGTCTGTAAAGGTTTATCGTCGCAAGTTCCGCCGGAAAGTGGGCGACATCTACGCCCCATAGTCGGGAGAGGAGTTTCTTATGGTCTTTCTCTAC
>CAZPPU010000154.1:3170-4588 GCA_964588515.1 uncultured Nitrospirota bacterium | reverse complement strand
CTCATCAACATCGGGCTCCTTTACATACCGTTTTCCATTGTAGTGATGGTCGGCGCATCGAATGCCGTGAACCTCACGGACGGGATAGACGGCCTTGCCATCGGGCTCGTTGCGATTGCAACGCTTGCAACCGGCGTCCTCGTTTACATCTCCGGGCACAAGGGGCTTGCCGATTACCTACAGGTGCTTTTCCTCCCCACTATCGGGGAGCTTGCGGTCTTCTGCGGCGCAATGTTCGGCGCGGCCCTCGGGTTTCTCTGGTATAACGCATATCCCGCGGATGTCTTCATGGGCGATGTGGGCTCCATCGGTCTTGGGGGCGCGCTCGGAACGCTGGCCGTGATTACGAAGCACGAGATAGTCCTCGCCATCGTGGGCGGGATATTCGTTATAGAGACGCTCTCGGTAATCATTCAGGTCGCATCCTTCAAACTTACCGGCAAGAGGGTTTTCAGGATGGCCCCCATACACCACCACTTCGAGCTTAAGGGGTGGCCGGAGCCGAAGGTGATTGTGAGGTTCTGGATAGTGGGGATAGTCCTTGCGCTTTTAAGTCTGGCTACGCTTAAGGTGAGATGATGGATATAAAGGGCAAAAGGGTTTTAGTCGTAGGCTTGCGGAGAAGCGGGGTTTCCGCCGCAAACCTCCTCGTGGAGTTGGGAGCGGAGGTGACGGTCACGGACAAAAAGCCCGCAAACGAGCTTGGCGAGTTCATAAGCAAGCTCCTGCCCTCCGTGAGGCTTGCCCTCGGCGGACATCCAAACGGACTCTTCGACGGGACGGACCTCATCGTCATTAGCCCGGGTGTGCCCGCGGGCATAGAGCCCCTGAAGAAGGCCCGGCTTAAGGGGATAAAGGTCATAGGCGAGCTTGAGCTTGCATACCGGATGGCCGGGGACGCAGTCCCATTTTATGCAGTTACCGGAACCAACGGGAAGTCAACGACCGTAACGCTCCTTGACCTGATGCTCAGGAAGGCAGGGAAAAAGACGCTCTTCGGCGGAAACATCGGAAATGCAATGACCGGAGAGGTTCAAAAGACCGGGGACTGTGCGGTCGTCGAGGTGTCGAGCTTTCAGCTTGAGACCATAGAGACCTTCAGGCCGCATATAGCGGTCATCCTCAACATCACGCCCGACCACATGGACAGATATCGCTCGATGGACGAATACAGGGAGGCGAAGGAAAGGATATTCCTGAACCAAAAAGCGGACGATTTTTTGGTCTTAAACCATGACGACCCGGAGACTATGGCCGCCCTCAAAAAAGACATAAAGGCGCAGGTCTTTTACTTCTCGCGGGTCGGGGGCACGGCC
Organism: uncultured Nitrospirota bacterium; assembly: GCA_964588515.1. Classification (GTDB taxonomy): domain Bacteria; phylum Nitrospirota; class Thermodesulfovibrionia; order Thermodesulfovibrionales; family JdFR-86; genus CAZPPU01. The sequence continues at coordinate 3,272 of CAZPPU010000154.1, read as the reverse complement.
CCCTTCGCGGGGGCTCGTAGCCCCATCGGGGTTTATGCAAAGGCCGGGGTTGTCTATACGAACATAGACGGCCCTGCCCCTCTTATCAGGGCGGATGAAATC
>CAZPPU010000154.1:0-3160 GCA_964588515.1 uncultured Nitrospirota bacterium | reverse complement strand
GGGTTCATAACCTGGAGAACGCCATGGCCGCAGGGGCCATGGCCCTCCTTGCAGGCGCCACGCCGGATGCCGTGAGGGAGGCCCTGAGGGAATTCCCCGGGCTTCCCCACAGGCTTGAGTTCGTAAGGGAGCTTGGGGGCGTAAGGTTCGTAAACGACTCCAAGGGCACGAACATAGGCGCGGTCATGAAGTCCCTCGAGGGGTTTGGAAAAGGCGTGGTGCTCATAGCAGGCGGAAGGGACAAGGCAGGGGATTTCACCGCGCTCAGGCCTCTTATAAAAGGCCGGGTGAAGGCCGTAGCGCTCATAGGAGAGGCGGCCGAAAAGATAAAAAAGGCCGTTTGCGACCTCACCGAGTGCAGGTATGCAGGGAGCATGGAGGAGGCGGTCCGGCTCGCAATGTCCCTTGCCTCCAAGGGCGATACGGTCCTGCTTTCGCCCGCCTGCGCAAGCTTCGATATGTTCCGGGACTTCGAGGACCGGGGCAGGGTCTTCAAGGAGGCGGTATGCAGGCTCTAAGCCCCTTCAGCCGCTATGACAGGTTGCTCCTTGCGGTTGCGCTTTTGCTTGTGAGCTTCGGGACCCTGATGATATACTCGACCACATCGGTCGTCTCGCCAGCCAAGGGCCTATGGGAAGAGGGGCTCTCTCCGTTTTATTACTTCAGAAAGCATCTCTTTACGGTGATGCTCGGCCTTATGATGCTCGTCGCCGCAATGAGAATAAGGCTTTCCGGTTTGGGCAGGCTCTCCATCCCGCTTCTTATCGCATCCCTCGTCCTTCTCCTTTTAGTCTTTGTCCCGGGCATAGGGGTTACGGCCGGCAAGGCAAGGAGATGGATAAGGCTCTGGCCCTCGACATTTCAGCCCTCGGAGTTCGTGAAGCTCTCGATGGTGGTGTTCCTTGCATGGTATATGTCGAGGCCGGGGTTCAGGCCGGAGAGGTTCACGCACTTCGCCCTGCCCATAGGGGTGATGCTCCTTTTTCAGGGGATATTCCTTCTTCAGCCGGATTTCGGGGCGACGATGATACTGGGGTTTCTGACCGTGGGCATGCTCTTTGTCTCCGGGGTGAGGCTCAGGTACCTCTTGTCGCTTCTTCTCCTTTCGGCGCCCGTGGTGATAAAACTCCTGAGCGCCCCGTACAGGCTTAGGCGGATAACCGCATTCATGGACCCGTGGCAGGACCCCAAGGGAAGCGGTTTTCAGCTCATTCAGTCCTTTATAGCCTTGGGAAGCGGCGGCCTCACGGGCGTGGGCCTTGGAAACAGCAAACAGAAGCTCTCGTTCCTTCCGGAGGTCCATACGGATTTCATATTCTCGATAGTCGGCGAAGAGATGGGCTTCGTGGCCGCCTTTATAGTCGTTTTCCTTTTTGCGGCGCTTTTTATAAAGGGCCTTCTTATAGCTCAGAAAAACGGCGGGGAGCCGTTCGTATTTTATCTTGCCTTCGGGCTTTCCCTGATGCTCGCCCTACAGGCCCTCGTGAACTTCTTCGTCGTCACCGGTCTTGCGCCCACGAAGGGACTGCCCCTTCCGTTTATAAGCTACGGGGGCTCGGCCCTCCTTATGAATATGGCCGCGGTGGGCATCCTCTTGAATATATCGAAGGGCGGCAATGCCCGGAGCGCTACGGCAAGAAAGGACGGTTTGGGCGAAATCCTCAGGCGTAAAAAACTGAAAAGAAAAATCTATGGGGCTACGGCATGAGGGTCGTGATAGCAGGGGGCGGCACGGGAGGCCATGTATTCCCCGGGATGGCCGTAGCCGAAACCCTGAGGATGAGCGACCCGTCCGCAGAAGTCGTCTTCATTGGCACGGAACGCGGCATAGAGTCGAAGGTAGTGCCGATGGCGGGCTATCAGATAAGGTTCATACAGGCGGAGGGTTTCATAGGGAAATCGCTCCTTAAGAGGGCAAATGCGCTGATGAAACTGTTCTTTTCGCTTTTTGCCTCAAGAAGGCTTCTAAAGGTCCTGTCCCCGGATATCGTGATAGGCACCGGCGGGTATGCCTCCGTGGGGCCTGTGCTTACCGCATCTTTGATGTCCATACCCACGCTCATAATAGAGCACAACCTCGTGCCCGGCCTTGCAAACAAAGCGCTCGGAAAGTTCGTGGATGCGGTCTCGGTCACATACCACGAAAGCATCGGGTTTTTCCCGAAGGACAAGGCCCGTCTTACCGGGACCCCGATAAGGCCGGGGGTGTTGGGCGCAGACAGGGGCGCCTCATACGGCGTCTTCGGGCTCGACGAGGGCAGATTCACGGTCTTCGTAACGGGCGGAAGCAGCGGCTCAAGGAGCATGAACAATGCGGTCATATCGGCCCTGAGCTATCTTGCGGGGCTAAAGGAAAATATGCAGTTCCTTCACCAGACCGGAGAGGTGGACTTCGAGGCCGTGAAAAAGGCGATGAGAAAGCACGGCATGAGGGGCGTGGTTGCGCCGTTCATATATCGGATGGCCGAGGCCTATGCAGTGGCGGACCTCGTCATATCGAGGGCCGGGGCTACGACCATTGCCGAACTTACGGCCCTCGGAAAGCCCTCGATATTGATTCCCTATCCGCATGCGGCAAGGCATCAGGAATTCAATGCGGAAAAGCTTGCCCGGCTCGGGGCCGCAACGGTCCTGAGGCAGGAGGAGCTGACCGGGGAGGCCCTCGCCGGCAAGATAAAAGAGATATTCCTTTCCGCGGAAAAAAGAGCGGAGATGCGCAAACAGTGCCTTTCCATCGGAAGGCCGGATGCGGCCGAGCGGGTGGCCGATATCGCCCGGAGCCTCGTAAACCTCAGAAGGGGAGCGAAATGTTCGAGCACTACAGGGTAATACACTTTACCGGGATAGGCGGCATAGGGATGAGCGGCATAGCCGAGGTGCTTCTAAACCTCGGATACGAGGTCTCGGGCTCGGACCTCAGGGACTCCGAGACCACCGACAGGCTGAGGAGGCTCGGCGCAAAGGTCTACATAGGGCATGCCCCGGAGAATATAAACGGCGCCCATGTCATCGTAATCTCCTCGGCGGTCTCCGCGGAAAACCCCGAGGTAATGGAGGCAAGGAAACGGGCCATCCCCGTAATACCGAGGGCCGAGATGCTTGCCGAGTTGGGCAGGCTCAAGTACTCCGTGCTCGTTGCCGGAGCGCATGGAAAGACCAC
>CAZPPU010000153.1:0-4659 GCA_964588515.1 uncultured Nitrospirota bacterium | reverse complement strand
ATTAGGGAGGGCGGAAGGACCGTGGGCGCCGGAGTCGTCTCGGAGATAATAGAATGAGGACGATAATACTCCTTCAGTGCACGGAGTGCAAGGACAAGAATTATTCGAGCACGAAGAACAAGAAAAATACGCCCGACAAGCTCGAACTGAGCAAGTACTGCCGGCGCTGTAGAAAACACACGAAGCACAAAGAGACGAAGGCATAACCGGGTGAATTCTTTAAGGCCAGTAGCTCTAACGGCAGAGCATCGGACTCCAAATCCGAGGGCTGGGGGTTCAAATCCCTCCTGGCCTGTTTTAAGGCGGGGGTGGAATGTTCGACAAGACTAAAGAGTTTCTGAAAGAGGTTAAGGTGGAGACCAAAAAGGTCGTCTACCCGACGAGGGACGAGCTCATAGGCTCCACATGGGTCGTGATCGTGACGGTCCTTATAATGGCTCTTTTTTTAGGGGTCGTGGACCTCTCTCTCAGCAAGATAGTTAAGGTTGTTTTGAGGTGATGATGGCCAAAAACTGGTATGTCGTCCATACATATTCCGGGTTCGAGCAGAAGGTGAAGCAGTCCATAGAAGGCAAGGTCGAAAAGAATGGCCTCAAGGAGAGAATACCGAGGGTGCTCGTGCCGACCGAGCGGGTCATCGACCTCAGGGGCGGCAAGAAAAGGGAGGCCGAAAGGAAGTTCTATCCGGGCTACATCCTCGTTGAGATGGACCTCGACGACGAGACATGGCACCTGATAAGGAGCATCCCGAAGGTCTCCGGGTTCGTCGGGGGCACGAAACCGATGGCGATACCGGAAGAGGAGGTGTCCCTGATACTCCAGCAGATAGAAGGGGGCGGACCCCCTCAGGTCAGGACCCTGTTCGTAAGGGGAGACGATGTGAGGATAACGGACGGACCGTTTACGAATTTCTCGGGCCATGTCGAGGATGTCGATGCCGACCACGGCAGGCTCCGCGTCATGGTGAGCATATTCGGCAGGCCTACGCCTGTTGAGCTGAGTTTCTTTCAAGTGGAAAAGCTATAGGAGGCCCAATGGCTAAGAAAAAACAAGTCGCCGCACTGGTTAAATTGCAGATATCGGCAGGCAAGGCAACTCCGGCGCCGCCTGTCGGACCGGCCCTCGGCCCCCACGGCATAAACATCATGGAGTTCTGTAAGGCCTTCAACGCCCAGACACAGGCCATGGGGGAAATCATAGTGCCGGTCGTGCTGACGGTCTATGCGGACAGGTCTTTTACATTCGTGACGAAGACGCCGCCTGCTTCCGAGCTCATAAAAAAAGCGGCAGGGATTGTGAAGGGCAGTGGCAGTCCGAATAAGGACAAGGTTGGCAAGCTCACATCGGAGCAGATCATGGCAATCGCAAAAACGAAACTGCCCGACCTAAATGCCGAAGACCTCGAGGCCGCATCGAGGATGGTGAAGGGCACCGCCCGGAGCATGGGCGTTGATATCGTAGATTAGACGGAGGTAACGATGGCTAAGAAGCGTGAAGAGGCGTTGAAGAAAGTCGACCCCGCAAAGGAGTATACGGCGGAGGAGGCGGTGGAGCGCATAAAAGAAGCCGCCTATGTGAAGTTCGACGAGACCGTGGACCTCGCGCTGAACCTGGGGGTGGACCCGAAAAAGTCCGACCAGACGGTCAGGGGCTCCGTGCTCCTGCCCCACGGCACGGGCAAGAAGGTAAAGGTGCTCGTCTTTGCGAAAGGCGAAAAGGAAAAGGAGGCCATCGATGCGGGCGCGGATTACACAGGCGGAGACGACCTCATAGAGAAGATAAAGCAGGGATGGCTCGACTTCGACAAGGCCATAGCCACCCCGGATATGATGGGCTCTGTCGGAAAAATAGGCAAAATCTTAGGCCCCCGCGGCCTTATGCCCAACCCGAAGTTAGGCACCGTCACATTCGATGTCGCAAGGGCGGTCAGGGAGCTTAAGGCGGGCAAGGCCGAGTTCAAGGCCGAAAAGGCGGGCATCGTGCATGTGCCCGTCGGAAAGGTCTCCTTCAGCAAGGCCGCGCTCCTTGAAAACATAGGGGCGGTCATGGACTCGGTAATGAAGGCCAAGCCCCCGACGAGCAAGGGGACTTATATCAAGCGGGCCTTCATATCCTCAACGATGGGCGTGGGCATGAGGCTTAATGCCTCGAAACTTACGGCTAAATGAACGGGCGTTGCCCGGTTTTAAATAACTTCGGAGACAGCAGGCGGCGACCTTAATATCCCCGTCTAAGGGGGTGCCTGCCGAGAAGGGAGGATAGACTGAACAGACAGGAGAAAGCGTCGGCCGTAGAGGGGCTGAGGGAAAGGTTCCAGAGGGCCACTGCGGTACTGTTTACGGACTACAAGGGCCTTACCGTGGCCGAGATGGCGGAGCTCAGGCGACACCTCGGAAAGGACCTTCAATACAAGGTGGTAAAGAACACCCTTGCCCGGAAGGCCGCGGAGGGAACGCCCGTGGCCTCGGCAGGCGAGGAATATTTCAAAGGCCCGCTTGGGCTTGCAATAGGTTTCGACGAGCCGACCCAAACGGTCAAACTGCTCGTTGAGTTTACCGGCAAAAACGAAAAGCTGAAGATTCAGGCCGGGGTTGTCGAGGGTAGGCTCTACGGACTCGGAGACCTCAAGAGCATAGCGCATCTGCCTTCGAGACAGATTCTCATGGGGATGCTTGCGGGTGCGTTTTCAGCGCCCCTCGGCCATATGGCCGGAGGTCTTTCGGCAACAATCGGGAGATTCACCAACGCCCTGAATGCTTTAAGGGCCAAAAAAGAAACGGAGGCTGAATAAATGGCAGTCACAAAAGAACAGGTCTTTGAGTTTATAGACACGATGACGATACTCGAGATGTCCCAGTTCATCAAGGAGTTCGAGGAAAGATACGGGGTTTCGGCCGCGCCGGTTGCCGTGGCGGCGGCCCCGGCGGCAGGGCCCGCCGCGCCCGCCGCAGAGGAAAAGACGAGCTTCGATGTGATACTCACCGCGGCCGGAGAAAAGAAGATACAGGTCATAAAGGTCGTAAGGGAGCTTACCAGCCTCGGGCTTAAGGAGGCCAAGGACCTCGTGGAAGGCGCGCCCAAGCCCGTAAAGACCGGCGTATCCAAGGAGGATGCGGCTACCATGAAGGCGAAGCTCGAGGAGCAGGGAGCAAAAGTAGAAATCAAGTAAGAAGGGGTTATATGGCAAAGGTTCTCAAAGAAAGAGTCAACTTCGGAAAGATGCCGACCGTCCTTGAGGTGCCGAACCTGCTTGAGGTTCAGACCCGGTCGTATGAGCAGTTCCTTCAGAGGGATGTGAAGCCGCAGAAAAGGCGGGATGCCGGGCTTCAGGCCGCATTCAAGAGCGTCTTTCCCATCTCGGATTACAACGAGACCGCCTCGATAGAGTTCCTCGAGTACTCCATAGGGGACCCGAAGTTCGATATCAGGGCGTCGCTCGTGAAGGGGCAGACATATGCGGCCCCGCTTAAGATAAGGGTAAAGCTGAACCTCTGGGAGACGACCGACGGGAAAAAGACACTCAAGGAGTCCAAGGAGCAGGAGGTCTACATAGGGGAGATACCCCTCATGACCGAGACAGGGACATTCGTGATAAACGGCACGGAGCGGGCCGTGGTAAGCCAGCTCCACAGATCCCCCGGGGTCTTCTTCGGCCACGACAAGGGCAGGACGCACGCAAGTGGAAGGCTCCTTTACTCGGCGAGGGTCATCCCTGCGAGGGGCTCGTGGCTGGACTTCGAGTTCGACACCCGCGACATCCTCTATGTGAGGATAGACCGGAGGAAGAAACTGCCCGCAACAATCGTGCTTAAGGCCCTCGGCTACTCAAACGAGGACATCCTCAGGATATTCTACCCGGTCGAAAAGGTGAAGATGCAAGGCGGGGTGTGGATGAGGCCCGTAAGCGAAGTCCTCTCCGGGGTCAAGACCGCAAGCGCTATAGAGGACCCCCGCACGAAGGAAGTGATAGCCAAGGAGGGCTCGAAGATAACCAAGGCGGCCATCAAGAAGATGGAAGCCGCAGGGATAAAGGGCATCCCCATCGCCCACGGCGAGATGGTCGGCAGGGTCGCCATAAAGGACATAATAGACCCGCAGACCGGCGAGGTCATAGTCGAAAACAACGAGTCCATAACCGAGGAGGCCTTCCGGAGGATTAAGGACTTGGGGCTTGAGCTCGAACTGCTCTTCATAGACGAGACGCGCTACCTGCCGAGCCTGAGGGACACCCTGCTTACCGACAAGGTCGGCTCGCAGGGCGATGCGCTCCTTGAGATTTACAGGAAACTGAGGCCCGGCGAGCCCCCTACGCATAAGGCCGCAAAGGAGCTCTTCGACGGCCTCTTCTTCGACCCCAAGAGGTATGACCTTTCGCCGGTGGGAAGGCTCAAGATAAACAAGAGGCTCGGCCTGAATGTCCCGCTCGAAACCGAGGTCCTTACGGATAAGGATGTAATCGAAATAATCCGTTACCTCCTCAACCTCCGAATAGGCCGGGGCGATGTGGACGATATAGACCATTTAGGGAACAGGCGCATAAGGGCCGTCGGAGAACTGCTCGAAAACCAGTTCAGGATAGGGCTTGTGAGGATGGAAAGGGCCGTGAGGGAGAAGATGACCCTCATGGAGCTCGAAGAGGCCGTGCCCCACGACCTCATA
>CAZPPU010000152.1:0-4692 GCA_964588515.1 uncultured Nitrospirota bacterium | reverse complement strand
CAGACCCTTCATACAGGGGCCAAATCGTCACGATGACATACACGCAGATAGGCAATTACGGGATAAACAGCGAAGACATCGAGTCCTCGGGCGGGCCGAAGGTCGAGGGCTTTATAGTCAAGGAGCATCTCGATTTCCCAAGCAACTGGCGCTCGCAGGCGCCTCTGGGGGATTATCTCAAGAGGCATGGCATAGTCGGCATAGAGGGCATAGATACGAGGGCCCTAACGAGGCACCTGAGAGACCACGGCGCACAGATGGGAATAATATCAACTCGGGACTTGGACCCCTTGAGCCTCCTTAAGAAAGTCATGGCGCATCCGGGCATCGGGGGCGTAGACCTCGTAAAGGATGTAACCTCAAAAGAAATCTACACATGGCAAGAAGGCAGGTGGGGGGCTGCGAGCCCCGGCAAAAAGGACATTGTAACGCCTAAGAAGGTCGTGGTGTATGACTTCGGGGTGAAGTCCAATATCCTCAGAAGCCTTGTAACCGCGGGCTTCGATGTGACGGTCGTCCCTGCACAGACACCTGCCGAAGAGGTCTTAAATATGAACCCCGACGGTATAGTCCTCAGTAACGGCCCCGGAGACCCGGAGGCAGTTAAATATGCGATAGAAAACACGAAAAAGCTCTTAAAGGGGTCGCAGACCCCGCCCATATTCGGGATATGTCTTGGGCATCAAATCTTAGGGCTTGCGATGGGCGGAAGGACATACAAGCTCAAGTTCGGGCACCACGGCGGAAACCACCCGGTGATGGACCTTTCTACCGGCAGGGTCGAAATTACAAGCCAAAACCACAACTATTGCGTGGATGTGGGAAGCCTCAAGGGGCAGGTGAAACTCACGCATAAAAACCTCTATGACCAGACAGAAGAGGGCATGGAACATGTGGAACTGCCTGTGTTTTCCGTCCAGCACCACCCTGAGGCAGGCCCGGGGCCAAACGACGGAACGCACCTCTTTAAGAGGTTCAGGGAGATGATAGAGAAATGAATGAGGGTAAAGCATATCAGCTCGACATTAAGGGCGATGTGCTTACTCTCAGGACGGCCTCTTTTGAGACCGGGCGGGGGAGCATCCTCCATCCGGGGATATTCGGCCCGGAGCTGAGGGCAGTGCTCGCCTCGGCAGGGGCCATGCTTCTTATTTATCTCGTCCTGAGGCCGGCGCCCGGCCTCGTTAATTACCTGCTCTTGGCCGCAGGGTTCATAGCCTTCTTCGTTATTTTCAAGGCATCCGTGTTTTATGAGCCTCTGCTTGAGGCCGTTATAGACAAGACGATGGGGACCATTACGGTTTCGGTCAAAAAATTCAGGGGTTGGAAAGATTCATATCCCCTGAGCGACCTTACCACAGTGGAGATGGGCCACATGGTTATAACGCCCGAAAACCCCGACGGCATAAGGGTGGTAGAGAAGGTCGCGCTCCAGCACGGCACCGCTATCCCCGGCTTCGGAGAGGCCCTTGATCTCTATACGGTCGAGATAAAATTCAGGGTCGGAAGAAGCATTGTCCTTTTTTCCACGAAGACGCCCATGGAGGCCGAGGCCCTTCTGAAAGATGTGAGGGTTTTTTTGGGTTATGCCTAAAAGGACGGACATAAAGAAGATACTCATCATCGGCTCCGGGCCCATCGTGATAGGGCAGGCGTGCGAATTCGACTACTCCGGCACGCAGGCATGCCTGGCCCTGAGAGAGGAGGGCTACAAGGTCGTGCTTGTGAACTCAAACCCGGCTACCATTATGACCGACCCGGAGATTGCCGATGCAACATACATAGAGCCGCTTACGCCCGAGGTCTTGGGAATGATAATAGAAAGGGAAAGGCCCGACGCCCTTCTGCCCACGATGGGCGGGCAGACGGCATTGAACTTAGCGGTGGAACTCTCGGAACTCGGCGTGCTCGATAAATATAATGTCGAGCTTATAGGCGCAAAGCTTTCTGCCATAAAGAAGGCCGAGGATAGGGAGCTTTTCAGGGATGCGATGAAAAGTATCGGGCTTGAGGTCCCCAAAAGCATGGTCGTGAGAAGCCCTGCCGAGGGCATGGAAGCCATCGGGCATATAGGGTTTCCGGCAATACTGAGGCCCGCATTCACGCTCGGGGGCACGGGAGGGGGCATCGCCTATAACATCGAGGAGTATAAGGCCCTGCTTGAAAACGGGCTTAAGCTTTCCCTCGCCCATCAGGTGCTCGTGGAGGAATCGGCCTTGGGCTGGAAGGAGTTCGAGCTTGAGGTGATGAGGGACGGCCATGACAATGTCGTAATCATATGCTCCATAGAGAACTTTGACCCGATGGGCGTTCACACCGGCGATTCCATCACGGTCGCCCCCGCCCAGACACTCACGGACAAGGAATACCAGAGGATGCGGGATGCCGCAATAGCAATCATAAGGGAAATCGGGGTGGATACCGGAGGGAGCAACATACAGTTTGCGCTTCATCCGGAGACCGGGAGGATGGTCGTCATTGAGATGAACCCCCGCGTATCGAGGAGCTCGGCCCTCGCAAGCAAGGCCACGGGATTTCCTATTGCAAAGATAGCCGCAAAGCTTGCCGTGGGCCTCTCTTTGGATGAGATACCAAACGACATTACGAAGAAGACCCCGGCCTCTTTCGAGCCCACGATAGATTATGTCGTCACAAAGGTGCCGAGGTTTGCCTTCGAGAAATTCCCGGAGACCGACTCCACGCTCACCACTCAGATGAAGTCCGTGGGGGAAGTGATGGCCATCGGAAGGACATTCAAGGAATCCCTCCAAAAGGCCCTGAGAAGCCTTGAAACCGACACCTACGGGTTTGAGCCTGCGGATTCGTCCCCGGATGCCGTCAAGGCGAAACTCAAGACCCCGAATGCCGAAAGGCTCTGGTTCGTAGGAGAGGCGATTAGAAATGGCATCGCCTTGGATGAAATCCATTCCCTCACGGCAATAGACATGTGGTTCCTTGAAAACATCGGGCAGATTATAGGGCTTGAAGAAGAAATAAAGGGGGCAGAGAGCCCCTCCGATATTGGGGCAAGGATGCTGCCGGAGGAGACCCTCAGAAAGGCAAAGGAGTACGGGTTTTCGGACAGGAGGATTGCAAAGCTCTTAGGCTCATCCGAGGCGGAAATAAGGCGACTGAGGGAAAGGCACGGCATAACTCCGGTCTGTAAGATGGTAGATACCGGCGGCGCGGAGTTCGAGGCGGAGACGCGTTATCTGTATTCCACCTGCGAGAGGCCGTTTAAGACGATAGCCGGTGAAGTCCTTAGAGAGGCAAAGGGCTGTGAGGCTAACCCCACCGGTAGGAAAAAGGTCGTAATCTTGGGAAGCGGGCCAAACAGGATAGGGCAGGGCATAGAGTTCGACTACTGCTGTGTGCACGCCGCCTTTGCGCTTAAAGAGCTCGGATACGAGACCATAATGGTCAACTGTAACCCGGAGACCGTAAGCACGGACTACGATACCTCAGACAGGCTCTATTTCGAGCCCCTGACCTTGGAGGATGTCCTAAACATAGTCCGCACCGAAAGGCCCGAGGGCGTGATAGTCCAGTTCGGCGGGCAGACCCCGCTTAAGCTTGCCGTCCCGCTTGAGCGGGAGGGCGTGAAAATCTTAGGCACATCCCCGGACTCCATAGACAGGGCCGAAGACAGGAGGAGGTTCAAACTGCTTCTCCATAAACTCAAACTCAGACAGCCCGAAAGCGACACGGCCATGTCCGTAGAGGAGGCAATACAGGCGGCTGAGCGGATAGGCTACCCGGTGCTTTTAAGACCCTCTTATGTGCTCGGCGGAAGGGCAATGGAGATAGTCTATGAGGAAGCCGCGCTTGTCGAGTACATGCGCCGTGCGGTCAAGGCCTCGCCGGAGCATCCGGTGCTCGTGAACAAGTACCTCCAGGACGCCGTGGAGGTGGATGTGGATGCGGTCTCCGACGGGGAAACCGTCGTAGTGGGCGGCGTGATGCAGCATATAGAAGAGGCCGGGATTCACTCCGGGGATTCGGCCTGTTCCCTCCCGCCTTATTCGCTCGACAGGGAAATCGTGGAGGAGATAAAGCGCCAGACCCGGGGCCTCGCAAAGGAGCTTGGGGTCGTCGGCCTTATGAATGTCCAGTTTGCGGTAAAAGACCGGGAAGTCTATATACTTGAGGTGAACCCGAGGGCATCGAGGACCGTGCCCTTCGTAAGCAAGGCAACGGGTGTGCCCCTTGCAAAGGTGGCCGCAAAGGTCATGCTCGGCAAAACGCAGGCGGAATTAGGCATTGCCTTTGAGCGGCCGATGAAGCACATCGCGGTCAAAGAGGCGGTCTTCCCGTTTGACAGGTTCTACGGCGTGGATACAATCTTGGGCCCGGAGATGAAATCCACAGGCGAGGTGATGGGCATAGACGGCGGCTTCGGCCTTGCATATGCAAAGGCCGAGGCATCGGCCCATAACACAATACCCGTCTCGGGGAAATTCTTTTTTAGTCTCAGGGACAAGGACAAGCCCTATGCCGTGCCCATCGTAAAGGGCCTCCTTGAGATGGGGCTTTCGGTGGTTGCAACACGGGGCACCGCGGCCTTCCTGAGGGAAAGGGGGCTTAATGTGGAGGCCGTCAACAAGGTCATGGAAGGGAGGCCGCACATCGTTGACCTCATTAAAAACTATGAGGTCAACTTCATCGTTAACACGGTAAGCGGCGCGCAGGCCA
>CAZPPU010000151.1:0-4702 GCA_964588515.1 uncultured Nitrospirota bacterium | reverse complement strand
CAGGCATTCTATCTCGATTTCCCTGAGACCGTGCTGGAGGATCCCGCCGTCCCTCTTTACGCCTATCGGTTCCCCCAAGGTCCGGACATGCACCATGGCCTTGATTTTTTCCGTGAGCGAGACCTCGAAGAAATCCGTATGGAGCGGCTCGCCCCGCACTGGGTCGGCCTGATAGTCCTTGATGACCGCAAGCCTGTCCTTGCCGTCCGGGAACCGGAGGCTCACGAGGACCTGCTCGCCGGCGGTATCCCTTATGAACTTTACAAACTCCCTCTGCCCTATCGAGATGTGTTCGGACTTTCCGGCCCTGTAAAGGACTGCCGGGACCTTCCCTGCCCGTCTAAGGGTCCTTGCGGCCCCTTTGCCCGTGCCTGTTCTTTGCTCCGCATTCAGTGTAACCTTTTCCATATCTCCTCCCGAAAAATCTTAAATTTCAAATCTCAGCCCTATCCGAAGAGCGAGCTTATCGAAGACTCCTCGTGTATCCTCCTTATGGCCTCCGCAAGGAGCGGGGCTATGCTGAGGACGGTGAGCTTCCTGCACCTTTCTTTCTTGCTGTCAAACGGTATGGTGTCCGTCACTATAAGCTCCTCTATGACCGAGCCGTTTATCCTTTCTATGGCCGGGCCCGAAAGCACGGCATGGGTGCATGCCGCAAAGACCTTCCTTGCGCCCTTTTCCTTGAGGGCGGATGCGGCCTGAACGATGGTGCCTGCGGTGTCTATCAGGTCGTCGAGTATTAGGGTGTCTTTGCCTTTTACATCGCCTATGACATTCATCACCTGCGAGACATTTGCGGTCTCCCGCCTCTTGTCTATAATCGCAAGCGAGGCATTGAGCCTCTTTGCAAAGGCCCTTGCCCTTTCCACGCCCCCGGCGTCCGGGGAGACCACGACGAGGTTTTTGAACTCCGACCTCCGGATGTAATCCAAAAGCACGGGCGAGGCATAGAGGTGGTCGACGGGTATGTCGAAGAACCCCTGTATCTGCCCTGCATGGTGGTCGACCGTAAGTATCCTGTTTGCGCCTGCGGCGGTTATGATGTCGGCAACGAGCTTCGAGGAGATGGGGACGCGGGGCTGGACCTTCCTGTCCTGCCGCGCATACCCGTAATACGGGATGACCGCGGTTATCCTCCTTGCCGACGCCCGCTTCAGGGCATCTATTATGAGCAGTAGCTCCATTATGCTTTCGTTGACCGGCGGGCATGTCGGCTGAAGCACGAAGACATCCGAGCCTCGCACATTCTCGTTTATCTGGAGCATTATCTCGCCGTCGCTGAACGCCGTCAGGGTCATGTCGCAGAGCCCGACCTCCAATTGTTCCGCAACGGCCTGTGCCAATTTCCTGTTTGCGTTGCCGGTCAGAAGCTTTATACCCTCAGGCATTATCCCTCCTTGTCATATTCATAATGACTGGGGCGGGAGGATTCGAACCTCCAAATGGGAGATCCAAAGTCTCCTGACTTGCCGTTTGTCGACGCCCCAATATCGCTGGGGCTCGTAGCCCCATCTTAAACAAGGGTCTCCACCACCCTTGCCCACTCCGACCCCCGTGCAATTACGGCCTTCCGCGCAGTCTCGGCCTCTTCAGCGTCCTTAAACACGCCAAATACGGTCGGGCCGCTTCCGCTCATCTCCGCATAAAGCGCGCCGTTTTCCATAAGCCGCTCCTTAAGAAACCCGAGGACAGGGTATCGCCTCATCACAGGGCCGGTAAAGTCGTTTCCTCCGGAAAATCGAAGGGGTTTATAACCCCCTGACCGTAGGAGGGAGAAATCGCCTGTCCGAACGGCCTGAATTAAAAGTTTAATATCATTGGTTTTTTTTGTCAACTCCGCATTTGCGTACGCCCACTTTGTCGAGATGCCAAAGCCGGGATTGACAAGCACTATGGGATAGGACTTTTCCATCTCTACGGGCGAGACCCTCTCCCCCCTGCCTTCGATTAAGGCCGCGTGGCCGTTAAGGAAAAATAGGGTGTCCGAGCCGAGTCTTAATGCAAGCTCGCCGAGTTTTCCGTTTTCGAGATCGAGACCCCAGAGCCGGTTGAGGCCAATGAGGGTCTGAACCGCATCACTGCTTCCGCCGCCGAGGCCCGCGGAAATGGGTATCTCCTTAGTAAGGGTTATGCGTACGCCTTTTTTCGTCCCGGTCTCTTCCCTCAGAAGGGCCGCGGCCCGGTAAACAAGGTTTTCCTCAAGCCTGGGGCTACGAACCCCCTCGATATTGGGGTTACGAACCCCCTCGATATTGGGGCTTTCCATCACCACATCGAGCCCGTCCCATTCCTCGAACCGGAGCGTGTCATAGAGGCTTACGCACTGCATGAGGCTTGAGATGTCGTGGTAGCCGTCCTGTCTCTTGCCTAATATGAAAAGAAACCAGTTTATCTTTGCGGGCGCATGGAGCGTAAAGGACATGGGGCTATTGCGGGGACTCAAGCTTTTTCAGTTTTTCCTCGACCCGTTCCTTAAGCCCTACTTCTTTTCCTTCCAGTCCGAGGGCCTTCTTCCACGAATCCACTGCGGATTCCCGCATCCCCTTTGTGGAATACACATCTCCCAAGTGCTCGTATAATACCGGGTCGTCCCCGACCATATCGAGGGCCTTCTTAAGAGTATCGAGGGCCTCATCGAGCCTGCCCAGCCGGAAATATACCCATCCGAGGCTGTCCATGATATATCCGCTATCGGGCTTGAGCTTGAGCGCCCTCTCTATCAGGCTCAGGGCCTCATCGAGGTTTACGCCCTTTTCCGCATAGCTATAGCCCAAGTAGTTCAGGGCGTCGGCGTGCTCCGGGTTCAGCTCTATTGCGCGTTTGAGGTGTGCGACCATGCCGTCGAAGTCCTTCGCCTTTTCATAGGCCACGGCCATATTGAAGTGAAGTTCGTCGCTTTTTTCAAACCTGCGAAGCCCCTCTTCGAGCACGGTCTTTGCCTTTTCGTATTCCTTCGTCTGGATATATATGGAACCGAGGTAGATATAGACCTCCGGCTTTTCCTTCTCGAAAGCGAGCACGGTCTCATAGACTTCCGCCGCATCATGGAAACGCTCCGCCTTGGTATAGATGTAGCCGAGGTGTATGAGCGCATCGATGTTCTGCGGGTCTATCGCAAGGAGGTTTTTCAGCTCCTCCTCGGCCTCTTTTTTCATGCCTAACTCATCGAGGGAGACCGCAAGATAGAGCCTGACCTCGGTGTTTGGAGGGACGGCCTGGATGTATATCCTGAACTCCTCGATGGCCCTGTCGTACTGTCTCTGTTCCATGTAGATAAAGGATAGGGTCCTGTGGATTTCCATGTTCGAGGGCTCTATCTCTATGACTTCCTTGAGGGTCTGGGCGGCCTTGTCGAGGGATTTCTCCCTGATGAGGACTCTCGCAAGCCTTTCTTTGGCCTGCGTGTTGTGGGGGTTGATTTCCGAGGCCCTCTCGTAATAGGACTTAGCCTTCTCGAAATCCTCTTTCAGCTCGCTTATGATGCCTAAGTTGAAATATGCGGCATCGAAGCCCGGTCTTAGCTCAACCGCCCGGTCGAAGAGTTTCTCCGCGGAGTCCAGGTCCCCGAGCTCCATCTCTATCGAGCCCAGATAGTAATAGGGCAAGGCGTCTTCGGGCCTCCGCTTTAGCAGGGCATTGAGGGTCTTTTTTGCATCGTCGTACCGTTTTTCCCCTGCATAGATGGTGCCTAAGAGGAGGTATGCGAATTCGTCCTCCGGGTCGAGCCTGATGACCTTCTCGTAGATTTTAATCGCCTCTCCGGCCCTTTTCTGGCTGTTATAGAGCTGTCCGAGGAGCGTGAGGGCGGGGATGTGCCCGGGCTCCGCTTTTACAGCGGCCTCTGCCATGGCTATGGCATCGTCCGGCCTTCCGAGCCTGAGGAACATGGAGGCCACGAGTGTCCTCAGGTAGGCGGATTCCGGGTCGTAATCGAGCGCCGTGCCGTAATACTTCAGGGCGTCTTCCCACACGCCGGAAATCTCCGCCTCATAACCCAATATATAATAATAGTACGCCTCGGGTTCAACGGGTTTCTGCTCCTTCGTCTTGGCGCCCTTTATCAGAGGCGCGCACGATACGAGGAGCGCGGATATCAAAACTATGAGGGCCTTTTTCATCTTCAGATTATGACACAAAGGGCGGGGTTTTCTCAAAAAAGCTCCATCGCCCCGCGGATGTCGCTCACCCAGATGGTGTTGAAGATATAGGAGTGGCTCTTGAGAAACTCCCTCATCGTGCCTTCGGGGTTTTCGTTTTTCCTGAAGCGGTCGAACTGCTTCCCTATGTCTGTAAGCGCCTTTTCTTTCCTCTCTTTTCCGAAGGGGTATACGCAGGGGCCCATGACATACTTCCTGCCCGATTTCAAAAGCCTTGCCGCAAAGACATCGCCTTTTTTGAAGCCTGCCGACTTTTTCCCGAGATAAAAATCCTCTCCCAAAAGCAGGTCGTGAAGGGCGACCTCCGGAGATACGGACTTCACTTCATAGAGGCTTATTACCGAGTCTTTCATCACGGAAAGGGCCTTCAAGCCGGCCTTCGAGAGTCCCTTCTCCGCCTCCGTAAATAGGTCTATAAAACCCCTGCCGTCTTTCATCCTCCAGTCGCAGAGGAGCCAGTCCTCGAAATTTATGAACCCGACATCGAGTGCGGTCCCGCTCAGGAAGTCTTCGGGGTATTCCTCTTCCCAGAAATACTCATATGC
>CAZPPU010000150.1:0-4732 GCA_964588515.1 uncultured Nitrospirota bacterium | reverse complement strand
GAGCGCGGAGAACCTCGTATTGACCTCCTCTATCCTTCCGTCCCCTTTGATTACGGCTATGCAGTCGCTCAAGTAGTCTATGAAAGGGAAAACGGCCTTTTCCGTAAAGAGCCTCTCTATGAGACTAATCCCGCACCTCCCGAAAGCTCTATAAGCGCACCCTCAAGCAGTCCGTGGTCGCTGACGGTCAAGCGGTCTCTGCCGAGGGTCTGCATAAGGCTTATTATAAAATGTATACCCGGTATAATCAAATCCGCCCTGCCGGGCTCAAGCCCCTTTGTCTTGAGCCTTTCACGGAGCGGGAGTGCGGTCAGCATGTCCCTGAGTTCAATGAGCCTCCCGATGCCTATCTCATGCATATGCACCTTCTGCCACGCATATTCCTCAAGCCCGAGGTCTATGGCCGCAACCGTAGTGGCCGTGCCTGCCGTGCCTATGAAAGTCGTGTCCTCGTGGATGAGACCGCCTGCCTCTTTCGCCACGGCGGTTGCGGCGTCTTTGAGCTCCTTGTTCATCGAGGCTATCTCAGGAGGGGAGGGCGGGTCCGAGCGTATGTGCCTTTCATGGAGCTTTACGACGCCCACGGGCTGGCTCCCGCAGGATAGGACCTTTTTCCCATCGCTTAGAATCCACTCGGTGCTCCCCCCGCCTATGTCAACGATAAAAGGGGGCACTTTCTTTTCAAGCGATGCCATGACCCCAAGCGCAGTAAGCCCTGCCTCCCGACGGCCGGTTATCACTTCGACCTCAAGGCCGGTCTCGGCGGATACCCGCTTGAGGAAATCCCCGGCGTTTTGCGCCTCCCTGAGTGCGCTTGTGCCTACGGCCTTTATAGCGCTTACCTTGTAGGCTTTCGTTATTTCAAGAAAGCCTTTAAGGACCGATAGCGTCTTTTCCGTATTGGGTTTCCGAAGGAGCCCCCCTTCCGTGAGGCCGGAGGCGAGCCTCGTAACCGCCCGCTCGTATCTTATGTGCAGGATGCGACCGTCTTTCACATCGCCTATGAAGAGCCTTATGGAATTTGAGCCGATATCGATAGAGGCAAGCGGCATCCTTTATTATAGCCCATATGGTAGATTATCCGATGCAAGATGAGATGCTCGAAATAGTGGACGAAAAGGGCAATGTCGTCGGCCTTGCCCCGCGGAGCCGGCTACACGGAGACCCCTCGCTCATGCACAGGGTCGTGCATGTCATGGTCTTTAACCGTAAGGGAGAGCTTCTCCTTCAGCTCCGCTCGATGAATAAGGATGTTGCGCCCGGCAAATGGGATACATCCGCAGGCGGGCATGTGAGTCCGGGCGAGGAGGTTTTGGATGCGGCAAAAAGGGAGCTAAAGGAGGAGCTTGGGGTCTCTTTAGAACCGGAGTTCCTTTATTCCTATACCCACACGAACCCCTACGAGACCGAGCTTGTATATACATTTTCATGCACATACGACGGCGGGTTTTCGTTCGATAAAGAGGAGATAGACGGGATACGGTTCTGGGGGATGGACGAACTCGGTGCAACCATGGGCAGGGGCCTCTTAAGCGATAACTTCGAGCACGAGCTTAAGGTCTATCTGGCGGGGGGCTCGTAGCCCCCCCTAATAGCCCCTGAGGGAGTCCTTGCCGCCGAAGATGTATTTATGGATCTGGAGGTTGAGCCTCACATCGAGCCTGTCTTCGAGCATCCAGCCGGCTAAGGTCTCCGGGCTTAGGAATCAGAAGGCGGGGGAAAACAGGACCGTGCATTTCCCTTTCAGGGAACGGCCCGATACGAACGCCTTCGCCCACTCGTAATCGTCCTTGTCTACGAGCACGAACTTCACCTCGTCCGTGGGCTTGAGGTATTCGAGGTTGCCGGGGTCCAGCTCGGAGGCCATGCCGCTTCCGGGGGTCTTTATGTCCATTATGACGACCGCCCTCGGGTCCATATCTTTTATGCTCACCGTCCCGTTGGTCTCAACGAGGACTTTATGGCCGTCGTTAAGGAGGCGCTCTATCAGATGAAGGACCCCTTCCTGAAGCAGGGGCTCCCCGCCAGTGATTTCCACGAGGTTGACGCCCACGAGCGAGATCTCGCTTGCAATCTCATCCTCGGAAAGCTCCATCCCGGCATCGTAGGCATAGGCGGTATCGCAGTAAACGCACCTGAGGTTACAGCCCGAAAACCTTATGAATGTGCAGGGCATGCCGGCATGGGAGGATTCTCCCTGTATGCTGGTGAATATCTCGCAGACCTTCATCCAGATAAATACCTCCCATATAATAATACATAAAGGGGCTAAAACTCAAAGCCCGAACTTACGACCCTTCCCGTGTCGTCCGTGACGACCCGTGCCACGAAGTGCTCGCCCGGAATGAACGAAAACGAAAGCTCCCGCCATCTGACCTCGGTCATGCCGTCATGCCTTTTCACATCCGCATAAGGGTACTTCGCAAAGTATAGGAAGTTCTTTACGGCCCTCGTCTCCTTGGATTTCTCTATGGCCGGGTCTTCGGGAGTCGGCGGATACGACTCCTGAACGCAGAGCCTCTTTGTGAAGAGGTCCGAAAACCCCACCTTGATATCGTCTTTTGACCTTGCAACGAACCACCACCTCGTAAAGTCGTTCGGGAGGGGGACGACCTTGCATGTATAGTCCCTCATGTTTGCCCCGAGGAAGTCCCTCGCCTTTCCGTGGAGGTAATACCTGCCCCCCATATATACCGCAAGGAGCGCCATCGTAAAGGCCGCAAACCGGGCCGCCTTTTTCTTGTTCCTGAGGCAAAGGACTGCGCTTATGAGAAGGCCGGCGAGTATATAGGGGTCTATTATGAATGTGATGTCCAAAGAGAACGGCCGCCAGTCAAGCGGCGAAAGCACCCGCGTGCCGTATTGGTTTGTGAGGTCAAGGAAAAGATGCAGGCCGTAACTCAGGGCCGAGAGAAAGAAATAATAGAAAAAGCCCTTCTTAAGCCCTAAGATTAGGCCGATTGCAATCGAAACGGCAAGGAGCGCAAAGACCGAGTGCGTTATCCCCCTGTGGTAGCGGAGGAATACATCCGTCCCCCAGAACCTCGTGATATAGTCCAGGTCCGGCGCAATGGAGGCGAAGAGGGCAACGCCCAATGCGCCCTTCCTCCGGAAGCCCAAGTTCTTGAGGGCTATGCCCGAAAGGGCGTGTGTTACCGGGTCCATTACAGTAAGGAGGTTATCATTTCTCCTTGAGCCCTGTAAAGTCTTTGCTTCGTATCCCGCCATATGTTATTTTTAAATACACGGAGAGATGTCCGAGCGGCCGAAGGAGCGCGACTGGAAATCGCGTGTGGGGTCAAAAGCCTCACCGTGGGTTCAAATCCCACTCTCTCCGCCATGGTTTATCCCGCCCCGCCCTCTTAACCCCACCTTCACCTCCCCTTAAGGTTAAGGGGAGGACGGGAGGGGTTACTTGACAACCACTCCGGAAGTGCTATAATCCACTACTAAAGGGCCGCTTAAATAAATAAAAACTCAAGGAGGCATCACGATGGCAAAGGAAAAACTCATCGAGGCGCTTAATCAGGACATCGGGCTTGAGCTTAGCGCAATAACCCAGTACATGTGGCATCATGCAATGGCCGAGGGAAAGGAAAGCCCGGCGATAAGCGAGATATTCAGAAAGATAGGCATCGTCGAGATGAAGCATGCCGAGGCCTTCGCAGAGCGGGTTGTATATCTCGGCGGCACGCCCACGACAAAGCCCTCGGAGATTAAGATGGGCGGGGACCTCAAAAAAATGATGGAAGACGACCTCGCGGGCGAAAGGCATGCCATAAAGCAGTACAAGGCCCACATGAAGTTGGCACAGGAACTCGGCGACCCGATTACGGCCCGGCTCCTTGAGGACATCATAAAGGACGAGGAAGGCCACGACGACGAGTGGAGCACGATACTCGGGGTGAAGTCCCTCGCGGAAGAGGAAAAATAGGCATATTTTCCCGCCCTGTGGGGGCCTACAGGCCCCCACACCCCCGCCTAACCTCATCCATCTCCCCTTAATCCCCCCTTGACGCAGGGGCTCGTAGCCCCCTTGACATAAACTCGAAGTTTCCGTATGATGTGCATATGCACATCATGAAAGACCCTTATGTCGCCGCGTTGTAAGAAGCCGAGGTTTTGCGGATGCGCCTTCAGGGGGAGGGCTTTTAAGCCAACGGGGATGCCCATGACGGACATCGAAAAGGTCGCCCTTTACAGGGATGAGCTTGAGGCCCTCGAGCTCTGCGACTGCGATGGTCTCACGCAAGAAAAAAAAAAAAAAAGGATGGGCGTTTCAAGGGGGACGGTTCAAAGGTTGCTTTCCGGTGCACGGAAAAAGACTGCGATGGCTCTTGCCGAGTGCAAGGCCCTTGTGTTTGAGGAAACCATATACAAAAAGGAGGACTGAAATGAAGCTGTGTTTCCCGGTAAAAGAGGCAATTGGTCTTGAGAGCGAGGTGTACGAACATTTCGGCTCTGCCCCGGCATTCGTGGTCTTGGACACCGAGACCGGAAACCTGAAGGCCATCGAAAACCCCGACCACAAACACGCCAAGGGCATGTGTAACCCCATCGGGGCGTTGAGCGGACAGGGCATCCACGGGGTCGTCGTTGCGGGGATCGGAGGCGGCGCCCTCATGAAGCTCAACCGCGCCGGACTAACGGTTTACAAGGCAGAGGCAAGGACGGTCACGGAAAATATAGAGCTTTTCGTGAAAGGGCAACTGCCTGAGTTCCTGCCCGGACA
>CAZPPU010000149.1:3408-4742 GCA_964588515.1 uncultured Nitrospirota bacterium | reverse complement strand
GACGCTCGAAAGATACGAAAACGACGAGTCCACTCCCGACGGGGCGTTCTTTACGAGACTTAACGGCAAATACCGTGAGGTCGTAAACTTGGACTGGCTTTTGGCAGGCAGGGGGAATCTCTACATAACGCCCCGGCTTGAGTCGCCCGGCGGCACAAAGGAGGCCGGTAGCCGGTATCAGGATGTCATACTCGAAAGGATGCACGAACAGTTAAACAGGATATACACGGAGAAGGACTTCCTCAAGCTTGCCGCCCTCCAGAGCCTCCTAAACCTCATAGACCCGGAAGGGAAAAAAGAATAGGAGGTATTTCAAAAGGCGTGGCGGGTGAGGTGTGGGAATCGAACCCACCCTTCCGGATTTTGTAACATTTGATAAAGTCGCAATCAAAATTGGATTTGCTTATTCATCGCTCAAGGCCGCATCCAAATCATAGACGAATTGCTTAACATGGGTGCGACAGAACTTCTTGAGCGACTCCCACTTAAGCGCCTTACCCTTCAAGTATGCGGGTTCGGGGTTCGAGTCGGCATCGGCGAAATACACAAGAGATTTGCCTATCTGAACAGGATTAATACGCTCACGCCCGAATCGCTTAACCATATGAGAGGCAATCGCATGGAAGGGATATGTCTGGAGGATAAAGTAAAGGTCAACGAAGTCACGCTTCGCCCCGCGCTGGTTGATGGCGATAACCTTCATAGCGGCAATATCCAGCACCCCCGCAAGCCTTATACCCTCCGCCTCCGTCGTTGGCTCAAGAAACGGATATTCGTACTTTAAAAAGGAAACCTTAACTCCCTCCACCTCGATATTCAGCGCCCCCTCGCCTTCTAAGACGACCCGATGCCTCAAGCCCTTTTTCCTGATTGACATTATGATGGCCTCTATCTTGAAGTCCCGCCCCAAAAAAAAGTCCAGATCATACGAGACTCTGTGCCCTATCTGAAGTGAGAGGGCCGTCCCGCCTGCGAGGATGGCGTTATATTCGGCCGCGATGTCTTTTATCGCGCTTAGGACATCCCACCCCTTCTTGGGGAAGGCTTCTTTATGCAGCCTCAGAGCCAAACCAGACCCTCCAGAAGAGGCGGGACTTATCGCCGAGCGCACGGCTCGCTTCGACTACATCGAGTATCTTCTTTACGGTATAAAGCCTCTGAAGCCAGTTTAGTGCGTCCATGCCGCCATACTCAAGCACACGCTCGATGACATATCGGGCATTGTCCCGGAGGTTGATGCGCCTGATATCCGTATCCCAAAAGAGCGCTTGAAATCTTTCGGGGACGGCGTTTGCGGATTGATGATTTGCGATTACCCTAAGGGCTTTGGGAGA
>CAZPPU010000149.1:0-3398 GCA_964588515.1 uncultured Nitrospirota bacterium | reverse complement strand
CGGCGGGGCCTATGTATTTGGTGATTACCCTTTCTCCGTCCCGCATGGAGAGATACGCATATTCCCTCCCGCCGATTCTTTTGGTGATAACGGCCATACCCTCATATTATCATACAAATGTAGGTTAATCAACCAAACATCCCTCCGGTATATGAAAAAAGCGTCGTGGACGCCATGGCGGGAGCGTGTCAGCCTTCCGTGATTTTCCTGCGAACTGCAAGGCGCATCAGGCCGGGGCTGAATATCACAAGAATAACCCTATTTTCAACCGTCGAAGTCGTCCCATTAAAACTTGAGGAGGCAGGCTAAGCCTGCCTCCTCATCCCGTAGACCGGAGGGTTAGGGACTAAAATTTATACTTGACTCCGACAGTAAGCGCGGTCTCGTCTATGACCCTTCCTTCGATGTTTACGCCCAAGTTCTTTATGATATCTATGTCTACGCCGGCGAAGATACCGAAGTTCTTATCCGAGTCGAACTCCTGCTCAACCTTAGAAGGACCGCCGACAGGGTCGTCCCATGCTACTTCAGTCTCTAAAGAGACATCGGAATATTTCAGGCCCCCGTACGGCGTGATTTTATCCATCTTATAACCGGCAGTCAGGGCCAACTGCCACTCCTCTATTTCAGTCTCCGCTTTATAGGGGACGCCTAACATTGAAGGGTCCGAGAGGTCAGCCCCATCAACTTTGTATTTGCCGTCAACCTTATAGCGTAAGTAATCCCCGCTCACACCGAGCCTGAAGCCTTCATCTTTTCCGAATGCCTTGACCTTGAAACCTGCGCCGTATGCAAAGCCGGTTAGCTCATCTATCTTCCGGATTATCCTCGGCAGGGATAGCCCCGATGTCCGATGCAGGGGGTGATGTTTCAGTCTCTGATTCAACCGCTCCGGCCTGTTTTTCAGAGACCTCAACGATTGCGAAATCATGGACTATCCATTGTTTGCCTTGCTTGTAGAGGAAGGCATATTCGCCTATCTCTAAGCGCTCTTTAACTTTAATTATATATATACCTTCAGTGCCCTCTATAAAGTCAAAAGGCATTACATATTGAGGGTCAAACTCCAAATATCGCCCACCTCTCCCTGAAAGACCTCTTGCTGAAAGTCGCAAGTATCTGGAGTCTTTTTTTATAGCCCATAACAGAAGCTGTCCGCCTCTACCTCCTGTGGGGTCGGGTCTAACTCTTGATAGCAATACAAGATGCCCATCGGTTTTTGGAAATTTAATGGGAGCTCCTTCATCTTTTATCGTTATTGTCGCTCCTGCGTCAACTCCAGTGAGGAGCATTAATCCAACGGCTCTCTTGTAAGTAGCGGTATGTTCCTTTATCTCTATCAACTTTCCATCATGGAGCAAAAAGAAATTGCCGTTTGCAGGTATCGCCGGCAGTTCCACAGAGTTTAAAGAGGTTTGCGCCGTTTCCCCCGCCGGTGTTTTCCCCTTGGTCTTCTTTTGCATTACCCTCAAAATATTGTCGCTTATTTTTTCCGCCTTAAGGTTTAATATCCCGTCCACCGAAAGGTCAAATTTGGTTTCTGAGGTTTCGATTTGTGAGATTATCACATCTTCGGGCAGTCCGGCAGTGACCATTTTGATGATGGATTCGTTTGTCAGGACTCCGGTTGTGTCCGCCGCAACGCCGTAAGCAGGCATGCTTAAGAACACCATGAGAAATCCCACAAGCATTAGCTTCTTCATCTTCATAACCTCCTCCCGGAAATTTCAGGCTAATGTAATCTGTTTATGCCGGAAATGCAACGCTAATATCTGGCTAAAAACAGGCAAATTGGCAGGTATTCCCTGTTTTTAACAGTATTTTCAGCTTTTTTCTTATTTTTTCTTCAATTTTCTTGTTATTAACAGGAATTCCAGCCTAAAATTTTAAATATTGTTAAAATATAAATATGAAAGGGGAGAGAGTTTCAGTTGAGAGGCAGGAGGCCGAGAGACGAGAAGTCCCTTAAGGAATTTGCAAACAGATTCAAGGACTTAATAGGGGATATGGCCCTTTCCAAGGTTGCGGATAAGCTCGACCGCATAGTAAGCCAAAAGACGTTCTGGGACTACGAAAACGGTCTTTCGATGCCCGGGCCCGATGTCCTAAGGAAGCTGTCCGAGAAGTTCGGGGTCTCCGTGGACTGGCTTCTTACCGGGCAGGAGAGCCTCTTTGCAAAGGACGAATTCGAGCGAAGGTATTTAATGACGCTGAGGGAGGCCGGTGAGTTGGGCGTGGCCGAGACCGTGGAGCGTTATGCGCGGTTCGTCATAGAGGAGAAGAAGAAGGAAGTTCTGTTATAATAGTCTTAATTATGGTCAACCGGAAAGGCAGAGGCAAGGCCAAGCTCTGTACCCTTGAGGAGCTTTTCAGGTAGGTGAGCGCCGCAGGGCGCAGGCTCCCCTGAAACTCCTGAAAAGGGAAAACCCATAGGCATAAGAAGCCTTTGGCGGGAGCGTGTGGGAATCGAACCCACCCTGACCATTGCGGCTGTAGGGTTTGCGAGGGTGTTGGTGACGGTCAGGGCCCCCTATCTGATTCATGTGATTTTATTAAAACAGCTTTGTATACCGCTTTATCTATCCAGAAGCCAGCTTCTTTAAGTCTATCAAGCAGTGGCTTCACTTCAGTTATAAAACCTTTCTCTTTGGCAATTACTAATAGTCTCAATGTACCAATGACATTAAAGCCTCTGAGCCGCGCAACCTTTCTTCCCAGTCTATCATCCATAACGATAGTTTTGGCCTTTAATTCTTCGGCAAGGATTATCACTTCTGCCTCACCATTATCTATATCTGTTAGAAGATATTTCTTGGCTAATTCATTTTTGATTTTTTTAGTTTTAATCCAGCCCGCGTTCTTTAATTCTTTAACTCCGAAATCATCTTTGCCTCCAGAGATTACTTCCTGTTTTACCGCCTCGGGGATAAAGACTTCTCTAAAAAGTTTTTTAAGAATACTGCTTTTATTTATAGAGGAGAGGTAGATAATCGGTGATGTGTTTACTACAATAATATTTTTAGTCGCCGGCAATCTCCATATCCTCTTCAAATTCTTCTAATGTTGAGATGGATATTTGATATTTACCCAGTGCTTTTAAAAAAGATACCCTTCCCATACCTGCAAGTTTAGCTGCCTTACCGGATGATAACTTACCGAGTTCGTAAAGTTTTACTGCCGCGGCTATCCTTAGCTCTTTTGAAAAAGCGTCTTTTGATTCTTTTAAAGACACCAGAATTTCTTCCGGGTATTCTATTGTTAATGTTGCCATACGCACCCTCCCTTTTTCTCTATTCTACAACAATTTTCCTCTTATTTGCCTTGCACCCTGTATGGATGTAAGTCGACATTGTCCCTTCCTTTCGTTGAAGTAGGAAGGACTCCAGTTGCATTATCTT
>CAZPPU010000148.1:0-4759 GCA_964588515.1 uncultured Nitrospirota bacterium | reverse complement strand
ACATGGGGCTTTCCGCTCCTTACCCTTGCGATAATCACGGGCGCGCTCTGGGCGGACAGCGCACTGGGCAGTTACTGGAGATGGGACCCGAGGGAGGTCTGGTCCCTGATAACATGGCTCATCTATGCGCTCATCCTGCATGCGAGGTTCCTCCGCGGCTGGCGGGGCAGGCGGGCCGCAATACTTTCCATAATCGGGTTTTCCACCATACTCATCGCCTTCTTCGGCATCAAACTCCTCAAAAAGGGGATGCATGTCTTCCTATGAAGATTCTTATCATAGGGCTTAACCATAAGACCGCGCCCGTGGAGGTAAGGGAAAAGTTGGCCTTCGACGGCCCCCGGCTCGAGGAAGGGCTCCTCGGGCTTAGGGCATTGCCCGAAGTCGGCGAGGCCGTAATCCTCTCCACCTGTAACCGGGTGGAGCTTTATATCGGGACACGGGAGGAAGAAACGGCAAAGGAGGCGGTGAAGGGGTTCATCTCCTCCTTCCACGGCATAGAAAGCCGCCTGCTCGAAGGCTCCCTTTACTACTACGACGGGAGGGAGGCCGTCAGGCATGTCTTCAGGGTCGCATCGAGTCTCGATTCGATGGTCGTGGGAGAGCCCCAAATCTTGGGACAGCTCAAGGACGCATTCGACTCCGCCCTCTCACGGAAGACGACCGGCATGCTCCTCAACAAGCTCATGAAGAAGGCCATCTCCGTTGCAAAACGGGTAAGGACGGAGACGAAGATAGCGGAAAATGCGGTCTCCATCAGTTTTGCCGCGGTGGAGCTTGCAAAGAAGATATTCGGAGACCTCGCGGGAAAGTCCGTCATGCTCCTTGGCGCAGGCGAGATGGCGGAGCTTGCCGCAAAGCACCTCGCAGGCGCAGGCGTAAGGGAGATAACGGTCGCAAACAGGACATTCGAGCGGGGCTGTGAGCTTGCAAAGGGCTTCGGCGGAAGGGCCGTCCGGTTCGAAGACTTCCCGAAGGAGATGGTCCATTCGGATATCGTCCTTTGCTCAACCGGCGCGCCGACTTATGTCGTCACAAGGCCCGGGATGCAGGCCGTGATGAAAGAACGAAGGCACAAGCCCGTCTTCATGATGGACATCTCCGTCCCAAGGAACATAGACCCCTCCATAAACGACATGGACAATGTCTACCTCTACGATGTGGACGACCTACAGGGGGTCGTGGACTCCAATGTCCTCGAAAGAAAGAAAGAGGCCGAACGGGCCGAGGCCATCATAGAAGGGGAGCTTGAGACCTTCCAAAGATGGCTCTCCTCGCTCGATGCCGTCCCCGCAATTATACTGCTCAGGGAAAAGGCCGAGGACATAAAAAAAGAAGAACTCGAAAAACTCCTCGGCAGGTTCCCGGAGTTGGGCGAAAGAGAGCGGAAGGCCGTGGAGTACATGGCGGCCGCTATCGTAAACAAGCTCATACACCCGCCGACCGCCGCGCTCAAAGAGGACTCCGAGGACAAGGAGACCCTCATCGCAACGATAAAGAGGCTCTACGGCCTAAACGGGGAATGAGTTTATTTTCTCCCGCGAAAGCTCCCCGGCATTGGCCTTGCCTTTAAATGCCTTCGGCTGATAATATAATCACATCACGAAACTGTAACATGATAAGAATATGACCCTGTAGAGAACTGGAGAACGGCGCGCATGAAATCTTTTGGATACGGCTATTATCTTGAAACTCCCATATCCCATGCCTTTGTAATGGCTATGCGCTCGTTGGGCGAATTCAGAGGACGGCAGGCGCTTTATACCGACCAATTCCCCGAAGTCCTCGCTACATTGCGGCGCGTAGCCATGGTACAGAGCACCGAATCATCGAACAGAATAGAAGGCATCTCGGTTTTACCGGGTAGAATAGACGACCTTGTCTTAAAAAAGTCGAAGCCCCGTGACCGTTCCGAACAGGAAGTGGCCGGCTACCGGGATGTGCTTGCCACGATACATGCTAATTATCAGAACCTTCACTTATCGACCAAACTCATCCTCAGTTGGCATCGGGAGCTTTATCGATATACGGGAGAGCGCGGGGGCGAGTGGAAAGCTAAGGATAACGCCATTCTTGAAATCAGGCCTGATGGCCGCCATGTCACACGCTTCAATCCGGTATCCGCCATTGCTACGCCTGATTTCATGGAACGCCTGATTACTTTATTTAAACAGGCTATTGAGAAGAACGAAGCCGACCCGTTACTCCTGATCGCTACCTTTGTTTTTGATTTCGAATGCGTCCATCCGTTCAAAGACGGCAATGGGCGCATAGGGCGTCTTCTCACACTGTTGCTTCTTTATCAGGCCGGTTATGAAGTCGGAAGGTACATTAGCCTTGAACGCATCGTCGAGGAGAGCAAGGAGACATACTATGAAGCGCTATATAAAAGCTCTCAGGGCTGGCATGAAGGCAAGCACGACCTTCGCCCGTGGTGGAACTATTTTCTCGGGATGCTGACGGCGGCTTACAAGGAATTTGAGGAGCGGGTGGGCAAGATTACCTCGGCACGGGGTGCCAAGCGTAAAATGGTTCGAAGTGCAATAGAACGTATGCCTGAAAGGTTTACTATTGGAGACCTGAAGCGGGTCTGTCCCGGAGTGAGTTATCCCACTCTTCAGCGGGCGCTTTCCGATTTAAGAAAAGAAAAAAAGCTGAGATGCCTCGGTCGAGGCCCCGATGCCCAATGGGAGCGTATCAATGGCTAATAGCGCAGAAGAAGTAAAACAAAAAATATCATTGATATGGCAGTTTCTTTTTCAGCAATGATGCGTGTTTTCGAAATGGAGTCCTCTAAATCGATTAAGGATAAACTGCATCCTCGGGCAGGACGGCGGCTATCTTCATAAGCTGGGATATCCGGGCCTTGGAGACCTTGAAGTGGTGAGGATGTAATTGAGCTACTAAATGCAAGAAACGTTACGACTGGTATTTCAATTAGCCCCCGGCGGGTAAAAAAGTGTAAAATAAGTGCATGCTCTGCCAGCAGTGTAACGGCCCGCTCAGGCTCAAGGCCGGCTGAAGGTCCGTGAGCCTCCGCTGTATGGACTGCGGCGCGCAATATAGCCTGAGCGAATACAAAGACGAGCTTCCGCCGGAGCTATGGGAGGTTGTGGCATCGAGGCCGAGCGACCGGGCCTGAAACGGATATGGAAGGGTTTTTCCAGAGGCTTAAGGACTTATATGACAGGATGGACAGGGCCTATCAGGCCGTGGCCGACAGGTATGCCTTCGATTGCTTAGGCTGTGACGACAACTGCTGTTCCCAGAAGTTCCACCATCATACATACATCGAGGAGTATTATCTGGTCGAGGGCCTGAAGAAGGCAGACCCGGAGCTGAAAGAGCAAATCGGCAAAAGGCTTCGTGACTATAAGGGTGGGGGCACTGCCCCCCCCTGCCCGGTAAACTTCGAGGGCCTTTGCTCTCTCCATGAGTGGCGCCCCATGATATGCCGGCTCCACGGCATGCCCTATGTGATGAGGATGCCCGATGGGGCGCTTGTTACAGGGGACGGATGCGGCAGGTTTCAGGGTCTCTATAAGCCCGAGATAAAGCTCGAAAGGACGCCCTTTTATGCCGAGCTTGCCATGCTCGAAAGGGAATTCAGGCAGAAGTCAGGCATCACCGCCCCTTACAAGAAGACGACCGCGGAGATGCTTGGGGCTACGGCCTCCCGCGATACCGGAGGTGCAAAATAGCCTCTCTCATAATAGACGGCTATAACCTCATCGGCGTCCTCCACAAGGACCTCGAATCCGAAAGAAGGAAGCTCCTTTCCGCGCTCATAGAATACAGGAAGGGCAAGTCCCACGAAATCACGCTCGTGTTTGACGGGGCAAAAGCGGGCGAGCCTATAGAGGCCCGCAGTGTCGAGGGTGGGATATCCGTCGTCTATACGAGGCTCGGAGAGACCGCGGATACGGCAATTAAAAAGATGCTCACGGGCGAAAGACACCACATAGTAATCACCTCGGACAGGGAAATCCAGTCGTATGCATGGGCGCATAACTCAACCCCGATTGATTCCGAGGACTTCATGTGTGTTTTGGAGGAAGGGGGGCCCGGGGGGCCTTCGGCCCCCCGGAGAAGTCTTTCAAAGAAAGATAAAGCCCGGAAGAGGGCTCTCGAAAAGCTCTGATGCGAAGGCTCAGGCCCGTAGATGCGTTGACCATGGCGTTCCTGCTGTTTCTCCTTGCGCTGACAATAATTTTCAGGGACAGGCTTCCCGAAAAAAGCTCGCTGACAGCCTTGTATTTGAGCCTGCTCGCCGTGCAAATTACCCTCGTTTCCCTAAAGGGGAAAGTCCCGTCCCTCATTCCAGACCTAATCTTCCCGGCGGTTTACATAGTCTCGGTCTTTGACAGCCTCGGCGCCCTCGTCCATCACATAAACCCAAAAGACATAGACCCCACTTTGATCAAGGCGGATTATCTCATATTCGGAGGATACCCCACTTTGATGGCGGAGGAACTTTCAAGCCCCCTTCTTACGGATGTCCTTCACCTCGCCTATTCCTCGTATTACTTCATCCCCATAGTTTACGGCATCGCTCTTAAGCTCAAAGGCAGGGAAGCCGAATACCAGAGGTCTCTTTTTTTGATAGTGCTCTGCTTTTTCCTCTCCTTTATCGGATACATCCTCTGGCCGGCATTGGGGCCGAGATACCGGATGGAGCACCTTCAGACGGGCGAGATTACCGGACTTTACATTACGCCTTACATAAGAGGGCTTCTTGACGGCCTCGAGGGCATCACAA
>CAZPPU010000147.1:3539-4768 GCA_964588515.1 uncultured Nitrospirota bacterium | reverse complement strand
TGAGGTCGAAGGCAAGCCCCTCGCAAAGAGGGGGAAGTGGTCGGGCGCAAAGAGGCTCCTCCGGTGTCTCTGGTGCGGAAAGCGCAAGATTGCGCCCTTAGGCGCCGACATGAAGGCCTGTCCTTCATGCGGCAGGGAGCTTGTTGACATACTCATAGCCGTGGTTGCTTCGGGCAAGGCGCGCATGGAGCGGGGGTCGCCTCAGGCCCTGGGAAGACGGACGCTTGAGGGCACGGGGCCGCTGGCCCTTTCTTAAATGGGCTCCATTTATATAGTCTCGGCAATACTCCTTTGGAGCTCATTGGGCGTTGTCGTAAGGCTCTCCGGCGTGCCGGTGCATGTCCTGATATTCTATGCCTCCACCGTATCCGTGCTCATTATGGGAGCGGCACTTTTGAGAAAGGATTACCGGGCAAGGGTCCCGTCCGTAAGGAGGCTTTTGTTTCTTCTTCCGCTTGGCCCTTTAAGCCTCCTAAACACATTCACATTCTTTTACGCCTTCAAAAACACTACGATATCCAATGCCATCCTTACGCATTACATAGCGCCCGTGGTCGTTGCATTCCTTGCGCCGGTTTTTTTAAGGGAGGCGCTTACGAAGCGGGTCCTGTTTTCGGTCTTTGTTGCGAGCGTGGGGCTTTGGGTCCTCCTCGGCATAAGCCCGGAGGCGGTTTTGAACGCATGGCAGACGCCCACAAAAGAGACGCTCGGCATCACCTCGGGGATTATCTCCGGGTTTGCCTATGCCTCCATAATAATGGCCGTGAGGGTCTATGCGCAGGAGTTCAATCCGCTCGTTATCGCCTTCGTCACGAACCTTACGATAAGCCTTATGCTCCTGCCCTTTGTAAGGGAATTCCCATCGGGCGCCCTATGGAGCTTCCTTCTGATGGGCGTGGCGCACTCGACCATTGCGCCCATCCTTTATTACAAGGGCCTGAGTGAGGTGAGGGCAAACAGGGCGGCAATCTTAGGCTATATAGAGCCCGTGGGCGCCATAATCTTCGGCATGATATTCCTGAAGGAATACCCGGCCCCCGTCTCCCTGCTCGGCGGGGCATTGATACTTTTTTCGGGTTATATATCCATAACGGAGCGGCGGTGAAGCGCAACAGCCCCGCGGGGTCGGTCTTAAACCTATTGACAAATTTTTAATTATTTCTTACCATAATGTAAGAATATTAAAATAAGAAAGGATTCGAGTAATGCCGGCTTCTCTGATAACCACG